>JBBDSB010000435.1:12640-29012 GCA_040905205.1 Cyclobacteriaceae bacterium | reverse complement strand
TGAGTGATGTCATGGTCAATATTGATTTACAACAGTGCAGAGGGGTGGTGATTACCGGTAATACCATTTGGCAAGGTTATGATCATGGTTTGGTAATGAATGGTTGCAGTAATGTATTGGTAGGGGCCAATTTGTTTGACAGTAACCCCAATTACACGCCTGGTAGGACGGCATCCAATGGCCTTTTGGTACAAAACTGTGAAGACTGTACCTTTAATGGAATGCAGGTTTTTGGTGTGAAGGATATCGCAGGAATCAATATCCGCGATTCCAGACGGATGAATATTGGAAATTGTACAATTTTGGACTGTGACAATATCGGTTTGTTGTTGGAAAATATTTCGCACAGTAAGGTGTCTGGGTGTTTGATCAGCAATGAACAGGCAGAAGCATTTATTCCTGTAAAAAAATCAGGGGGCAAAGGAAATGTGATTCAAGAATAATAGGTAAGGCATATTTTGTTATCCTTTATCTAACCATTAACCTAATACATGAAAACGTATCTCTCTCTCATTCTTAATTGGAAGTTTCCAGCTATTTGCATTTTTTCAATATTGTTTTCGGCAAAATTCAGCGCTATTTATGGCCAATCCCCAAGCCAATTTCCATTTTCTGCTGACCCTTTGGAAGAACAATTTGATTTACCCAACGGAATGATGGATGGTATAAGGGATTTTTTGGACCTGGAGCTTCAGAAGGTTGGGGAGCAAAGGGAAGATTTGTGGGATTTGGATTTCAGCAGCGCTTCTGCCTTTAATATTTCGGTGGCCTCTAAAAGAGAAGCCTTGTCCAAAATTTTGGGGGCGCAGGGGCCGCGCTCTGCTCCGGAAATGGAAATTATTGGGAGTGGTCACCTTGGGCAATTTACCATGGAGGATGAAGACCTTGTAATAAGTGCCGTCAGGTGGAAGGTATTGGATGGTGATTTTAAAGATTTTTATGCAGAAGGCCTTTTGCTTCAGCCCAAAAAAGAAGTCAAAGCTAGAATGGTATTTATTCCAGATGCTGATGTCATACCAGAGGTTTCAGCAGGTTTGGTAGAAAAGGAAAATTCCGCTTTTGGATGGGCCGGGCAGTTGGCAGAGTCAGGAGTAGAAGTCCTTATTCCAGTATTGGTAAGCCGTGATGATTCATTTTCAGGAAGTCCGGTTTTGAAAAAATTCACCAACCAGCCCCATAGGGAATGGATTTACCGGCAGGGATTTATTCTTGGCAGGCATGTAATCGGTTATGAACTTCAAAAGGTGTTTTCAGCGATTGACTGGTTTGAAGCGCAAAACCAACTGGAAGGACTCGATTTAAATATCGGGATTGCCGGTCATGGAGAGGGTGGCCTTTTGTCCTTATATGCATCGGCCCTTGATACCAGAATTTCTGCCACGCTGGTCAGCGGGTATTTTAATGAAAGAAGTCAAATTTGGAAGGAACCAATTTACAGAAATGTATTTGGCCTGTTGAAGGGTTTCGGGGATGCAGAACTAGCCGCTATGTCATGGCCCCGAAAGCTGATCATCGACCACTCCCTTTATCCCAAAGTAAGTGGCCCTCCGGCACCTTCTGATGGAAGGAATGGTGCTGCCCCTGGCCAATTAACTGTCCCGGAGGTTTCCAAGGTGAAATCGGAGTGGAAGTGGGCAGAAAGTCTTTTACCCCAAGGGGAAAGTCATCTTAGTTGGTATGAAGGAAAGGATTCCTTATCAGAAGATGCATTGGAGGAGCTGGCCAACATGCTGGGAACTGAATTATCTGAAAATCAAGGTAATAGATGGATACCGGAGGATTTCCGATCGTGGCCGGAAGCTGACCAAAGGCAGCAGCGTACGGTGAAAGACATGGAGTTTCATTTACAGCAACTGATTTCCAAAAGTGAAAAAATCAGGGAGAAGTATTTTTGGGAAACCCTGAATGGGGAAACCAAAGGAATAGTAACCGCAAAAGAGGAACATAAAGACGGGCTTTGGCAGGTTATCGGAAGATTGCCAGATCCTTCTCTCCCTCCAAATCCTATGGCCAGGAAATATGCCGAATCGGATAATTGGACGGGATATGAGGTTAAACTGGATGTTTGGCCCGGCATCTATGCCTGGGGAATTTTATTGGTTCCCAAAAATAGACGGACAGGAGATCAATACCCGGCAGTGGTCTGTCAACATGGTTTGGAGGGGCTTCCAGAGGATGTGGTGACCAGGAACGAAAAATCGAGTGCCTTTGCCCCTTACCAGGGATTTGCAGCGGAATTAGCAGATCGAGGATATGTGGTATTTGCTCCGCATAACCTTTACTGGGGAGGGGATGATTTCAGAGAATTGCAGCGAAAAGCCAATCCCCTGGGATTATCCCTTTTTTCGGTCATCACCGGACAGCATCAACGGATTGTGGAATGGTTGGGGCAGCAACCTTTTATCAATGCCCAAAGGATCGGGTTTTATGGTCTTTCTTATGGAGGAAAAGCAGCCATGAGGGTGCCTGCCCTGGTGGAAGGCTATGCCCTTTCCATTTGTTCAGGTGATTTTAACGAATGGGTCCGTAAGGTGAGCAGTACCGATCATGCGGCTTATAACAGTTATCCTTTTACCGGGGAATATGAAATTCCGGAATGGAACCTGGCCAACACGTATAATTATGCGGAAATGGCTGCCCTAATCGCACCTCGCCCCTTCATGGTGGAACGTGGCCACAAAGACGGTGTGGGCACGGATAAATGGGTGGCCTATGAATATGCCAAAGTACGGCTTCACTATGCGAATATTAATCGGCGACATGCTACCGAGATAGAATTTTTTGATGATGGACATACCATCAATGGAGAAGGGAGTTTTGAGTTTTTGGACAGATTTCTAAAAAACCCATAAAAACATGAGGCATAGTGGATCATTGGGAAATGGGCATATACAATTGGGAATGGGTACCCAACCTACTGGTAAACCCATGCGCCAAGGTCCGAATAAGAAGACAAGGACCCTAAATAGGTTATTAGTATGGAATGGCTTTTATTCCTTATTGGTAGTTGGATATTTGCTTTTGATTTCAGCGGCAACGGTTTTAGGGCAAGATGAGGCCCTATTTAAAAGTACCCCACTTAACGGTGAATTTGATTTCTCTCATATGATGGTAGACGGTATCGGGGAGTATCTGGATGAGCAGACCAAAAAATCTATCCCTGACCGTAGTTCTTTTTGGAATCCTGATTTTTCCAATAAGCAAGCTTATGAAACCTCCGTTTCCCCAAATCGTCAGCGTCTTTTAGAAATTTTAGGAGCGGTGGATCCCATACTGCCCAATATAGAGATGGAAAAGTTATCCACCACAGAAACATCATTTTTATTAGGAGAAAACAAATATTTTGAAGTATTCTCAGTTCGTTGGCAGGTATTGGAAGGCGTATATGGTGAAGGCCTGTTGCTTCAGCCTAAAGGGAAAATTAGGTCCAGGGTCGTAGCCCTACCAGATGCTGACCAGACTCCCGAAGAACTGGTGGGAATGAAAGTCGGGCTTCAAGAAAACAAACAATATGCGCGGATATTGGCTGAAAACGGATGTCAGGTAATTATTCCAACCATTATTGACCGGAGTAGTCATGGTTCAGGTAGTGAACGAATGGAACGGTTTACCAATCAGCCTCATAGAGAATGGATTTATCGGCAAGCTTATACATTTGGACGGCATATCATCGGGTATGAGGTTCAGAAAATCAGGGTAGCATTGGGCTGGTTCGAACATCTGAATAAAACAGAACCTCTTAAAATAGGGGTCGTTGGTTGGGGGGAAGGGGCCTTGCTCGCGTTTTATACCGCAGCGATTGATACGAGAATTAATTTGGCCTACATCAGCGGGTATTTTTCAAAAAGAGAAAATTTGTGGCAAGAGCCCATTTACAGAAACCTTTGGGGTTATCTTAAAGAATTTGGGGATGCCGAAGTGGCCAGTCTTATTGTTCCCCGAACTTTAATGATTGAGTATTCCAAGGTACCGGAAATAAACGGACCTCCTCCAGCTTTGGACGGCCCGTCCCGGGTGGGTGCCTCAGCTGCACCAGGAAAAATAGATACCCCGGAATTTTATAGGGTGGAAGAAGAAGTAGTACGAGCCAGGCATCTTGCTGGAAAATTCCATCCTTCCATTCACTTTATCCATGAAGGCGGAAAAACTGTAGAAAGCCTAAACAGGACAAGTATAGCCTTATTTTTAGAACACCTTAATTCGGATCAAAAATTAAGATCCGTTTTTGGGAAACAAATCCTGGATGGTAGGACCGGATTTGATCCAGCCGAAAGGCAACTGAGGCAGGTGAAGGAATTGGAAGAATATACCCAAGATTTAATTTCTAGTTCCAGACATAGGAGGGATGCTTTTTTTTGGGATAAAATGGAGCCTGTTGAACTTAATTCATGGATGGATCAAAAGAAATACTTTCAGGATTATTTATGGGATGAAATTATCGGTCGCATACCACAAGAGACATCGCTTACCATTCCGAAATCCCGTCAAATATATGATGAGGAAACTTGGACAGGGCATGAAATTATTTTGGATGTTATACCTGAAATTTTTCTGTGGGGGTATTTTTTGGTTCCCAAAGGTTTGGAAAAGGGAGAGAAGCGTCCTGTTATGGTAGTGATGCACGGTGGAAGCGGCCTGCCAGAAGTGGTGATGGATCAACAAAATAAGACTTATAAAGGATTGGCAGTACAATTGGTAGAACAGGGATATGTAGTATTCGCCCCCCATTTTCCCTGGCGTGCAGGTGATGATTACCGGAACCTTCAACGTAAGGCCAACCCTTTGGGACTATCGGTATTTTCCGTAATACTTCACCAACACGAAAAATTATTGGACTGGTTGACGGAACAGTCATTTGTGGATCCAGAAAAAATTGGCTTTTATGGTCTTTCCTGGGGCGGAAAAGTGGCTGTTAGGGTTCCAGCCTTATTGGAAAGGTACAGCCTTTCAATATGTTCAGGAGACTTTAATGAATGGATATGGAAAAATGCCACGACTGATTGGCCCAACAGTTATATGTTTGTTCCTGAATATGAAATGTTTGATTTTAATCTGGGATTGACATTTAATTATGGAGAAATGGCAGCCCTTATGGCCCCTAGGGCATTTATGGTGGAAAGGGGACATGATGATGGGGTAGGAATTGATGAATGGGTGGCCTTTGAATATGCCAAAGTTAACCGTTTGTATGATCAACTTGGAATATCTGAAAAAACAGCAATAGAATATTTTAATGGAGGACATGAAATCAACGCAAAAGGCACATTTCAATTTATAAAGCAACATTTTGGTTGGTAAAATATTATTTGTACTTAGTTGGAAAAGGTTAAATAATGCAGGCACAACCATAATAAAAAAACAGAAAGTTCAATATGGGATAGTGGTATTAATATTTTCCAAATGACAGGGATTTATAAAGGTATGTATTTAAGATGGGTGGATATAAAGTCACATTTGGTAAAGATATTTACAGTGACCTTACTTTGTTTTTCCCAACTTTTTGCACCTACTGTTTTGTTATTGGCCCAAAATGAGACCCCGTTTTACAGTAGACCCTTAGAGGGATCGGAAGATTTATCATCTGCAATGATTAAAGGAATTGATCGGTTTCTTACAGATGAGGCAGATAATATCCTTAATTCGAGAGCGGCCTTGTGGCAGTTGGATTTTTCCTCATTAGAATCTTTTGATTTATCCATAGAAAAGAAGCGGGACCGATTGGCAAAAATTCTAGGTGTGGTAGAGAAAAGGGCAATGCCTTTTATGGAAGTATTAAACGATAGTAGCCTGCAGCAATATGCCTTAGACACAAAAAAATGTACCATCCGTCCGGTAAGGTGGAAAGTACTGGAAGGACCAAATGGGGGAATGAATGCAGAAGGATTGCTGCTTCAGCCAAAAGATTACATCCTAGCCAGAGCCGTTATGATTCCGGATGCAGATGTCCTTCCTGAAGTCTTGGCAGGGATGGAGGGTCCAGATCAACCCGGATTTGGAACTGCCAGGCGCTTGGCTGAGGCTGGATGGGAAATATTGGTACCGGTTTTGCTCAGCCGGGAAGATACTTTTTCGGGCAACCGGGAAATCGGCAGGTTCACCAATCAACCCCATCGGGAATGGATTTACAGACAGGGCTTCGAGGTAGGAAGGCACGTAATCGGTTATGAACTACAAAAGATTTTTTCTGCGGTTGATTGGTTTGAAAGTCGAAACAAGGAGGAAAGTACCCCCCTTTCCATAGGTGTTGCCGGTCATGGAGAAGGGGGGATGTTGGCTTTGTACACAGCCGCCTTGGACCAACGCATCGTATCTTCTCTGGTGAGTGGGTATTTTGATTCAAGGGAAAAAATGTGGGAAGAACCCATATATAGAAATGTTTTCGGTTTATTGAAAAATTTTGGAGATGCAGAGCTGGCGGTAATGGCCTGGCCACGAAAATTGGTGGTTGAGCATGGCATTTTCCCTGAAATACAGGGGCCACCGCCTCCTTCGAAAGGCCGTTCAGGTGCAGCACCCGGCCGTATCGTAAAACCCGATTTGTCAAGTGCCAAAGGGGAATGGGAACGGGCAGTCCACTATTTACCTGGTGATCAAAAGCATCTTGGCTGGCATGAAGTTAGGGAAAACGGAACCTTAAAAGTGTTTTCTGCTGCAGCAATAGCGGAATTTGCAGAAGCTTTGGAAATAGGGCTTCCAACAAGTTTTGACAAGACCACCGCTTTGATAATTCCGAAAGGTTGGCCGGATCCTATGCAAAGGCAAGGAAGGATGGTCAGGGAAATGGAGCGGCGTGTTCAGGGGGTTTTGGAAAGATGTGAATTTACACGTGACCAGTTTTTCTGGGAAGAATTAGAAGGAGATACCCTTGACCAAAAACCCATAAAGAATTTCCTAAGGACCCGTTTCTGGGAGGTGATAGGCCGTCTGCCCCAACCTTCCATGCCGATTAACCCCCGGGCAAGATTACTAAAGGAAACGGTCAAATGGAAAAGATATGAAGTAGTACTGGATGTTTTTCCCGGGTTATTTGCATGGGGGATATTAACGATACCCAAGCGCCGGGAAAAGAATACCCCATTTCCTGTTGTGGTTTGTCAGCATGGGTTAGAAGGTTTACCCATGGATGTGGTGAGTACTGATCCAAAAAATAAAAAATTCCCTACCTATAAGGGGTTTGCCACAAAATTGGCTGAAAGGGGATATGTCACTTTTGCTCCCCATAATCCTTACCGTGGTGGGGATCAATTTCGGATGTTGCAGCGGAAAGCCAATCCATTAGGAATTTCATTATTTTCCATCATTACCGCACAGCATCAAAGAATTTTAGAATGGTTGGCCCAGCAAGCTTTTGTCAATTCGGAAAGGATTGGTTTTTATGGCTTGTCTTATGGGGGAAAAACCGCAATGCGGGTACCTGCTTTATTGGAAGGCTACGCCCTTTCTATCTGTTCCGGGGATTTTTATGAGTGGGTACGGATCAATGCCCTTACCGATCAGCCATACAGTTATATGTTTGCCGGTGAATATGAAATGCCGGAATGGGACCTGGGCCACACGTTCAATTATGCGGAGATGGCGGCATTGATTGCACCACGCCCATTCATGGTGGAAAGAGGTCATTTGGATAACTTCAAAACAGACCCCTGGGTAAATTATGAATTCGCCAAAGTAAGGAGACATTATGATTTTATCGGTTTGAGTGAAAGGGTACAGTTCGAATATTTTATGGGTGGACACCGCATAAATGGCGAGGGTACTTTCGGTTTTTTGGACCGGTATTTAAAGGTGCCTGAATGAAATTTTAATTAGAGTCTAATAGGAAGAAACAATTGAAATAAATCTTAAAAATTGATGATATGAAAAATATAATTTCAATTTCAGGAATAACAGAAAGCCGACAGATCCGCCTAAGAAATATGCTTTTTTCAATGATATTTACAATATTTCTTGTTGGGCCGAGCTTGGCCCAAATAAGTGCGGGAGTGGCCAAAGTGGACATTACCGACAGGGAAGCAGGGGAAGTTAATGATCCTCTCTTTGCAAAAGCACTGATCTTGGATGATGGAACCACAAGGATGGTCATGATTACCCTTGATGTGGTGGCTCTGGAGGGGATCGGACCTATCAGGCAAGGTTACCTTGAGAAGGTCCGCTCACAAATCCAGGATCAATTGGGCATTCCTCCTTCTAATGTTCTGATCAATGCCAGCCATTGCCACGGAATTGTCCGTAAAGATGTGGATCAACTAACCGTGGAGGCCGTCCTTGCAGCCAGTAAAAATATGGTGAAGGTTAATGCAGGGTCGGGAAGCGGACAGGAAAATAGAATCATGGAAAACAGGAGGGTATTTTTGAAAAATGGAAATCAGGTAGATATGCGAAGGGCCTACCCCTTTCCACCAGATGAGGAGATTGCCAAAATCGGACCTGTTGATCCTGAAATCGGAATTTTAAGGTTGGATCGATTAAATGGCCAAACTTTAGCGGTGATTTATAATTTTGCGGTGCACCCCATACAAGGTGTTCCCAGCGGGGGAAATACTGCAGACATGATCGGATTTGCTTCAAAAGTAATAGAAGATAATATGGAAGGGACCATGGCCTTTTTTTTGCAAGGATGTGGAGGAGACATTAATCCTGTTTCCTATAAAGGGGTAGAAACGCCTCCAAATGCAGAGCCATTGGGTAATATGCTTGGTTTAAGCGTACTCAAAGCCTTGAAAGAAATACCCAGTAAAAAAGTCGATAAAATCCATCTCATTAATGAAAGCATGGATCTTCCCAGGGCTGATTTCAAAGAACGCATAAAGTCTATGGAAGAAAAACAATTGGAATTGGTCCATTCCCTTCGCGGTACCAATATCAATTTAAAAACATATATCGGTCTTTTGGCTGAGCACAATTATTCTGAAGCCAATCCATCCGCCTATGCATACAGGTACATGCACGAAGAGATGATAGGGAGTTGCGGATTACGTAACTGGGATAAAATCAATAAAAATGATATGGATAATTATCAAAATAATATCTACATCATGGAGGAGCTCATTCGCCTAAATGTCAACCTGGCTTTGATAAAAAAACACCATCAGCAGGCTGAAGGAAGATCGATGATTTCCGTAGAAATTTTGGGTGCGAATATTGGGGGTTTTTATCTGGTTACTTTTCCCGGAGAATTGACGGTTCAGATTGGATTAAACATCAAGGAAAGATCACCCTATGCTTCCACTTTTGTGGCAGGATATACCAATGGATACATCTATTATGCCCCCACTGCCGAACAACTAAGAAACAAAGGTGCGGCACAGGAAGACAGCGAGACAGTTTTGGCGCCTGAATGGCAGGATCTTTATGAAAAGAAAGTGGTTGAAATATTGCGGCAGTTAAAGTAGGATCCGTAAACAAAAGGAGAAGCTGTTTTTTGAAATGGCATATGGACAGGCATGAGCTTGCCCCATAGATCTCTCTTTGTTTTTATCCGGGAACATTTTTTATACTTAAATTCAGTTTAAAAACTTCTCAAGGTTATCGCTAACAAACCGATCATCGTTCAGATGGGGATAACTTTTATAAACCCGGTCTATTTCCTCCATTTGGCCGGGTGAGAGTTCCTCCTTGGGATTCAGGCACCATCTCCCTTCCAATAAGCCCTGTCTTCTTAAAATTTCATGGATACCGGGAATACATCCATGGAAATGGTTGTGGGGATCAAATATGGCGGCATTGACATCGGTGATCTGTATGCCCAGGGTCAACAGTTCGGCCATGCTGGGCGACCCGGTTTTTTTGCATTGGTGAACATCTTCCAATAGGGTCACTGCTTTTTCTGTCCACACTGCCCAATGTCCCAAAAGGCCACCCACGATTTCCTTTTCACGGATTTCGCCATTGACGTTGAACCGGTAACGGGTGAGCAAATCGGGAATAATATTATCGTCATTGCCGGTATACAATGCGATCTCCTTGTACCTGCTGGAAGAAATTACAGCCCTTACCACATCCAGAGATTGGTACCGGTTAAAGGGGGCCATTTTTATTGCCTGGACATTGGGGATTTCAGCAAAATCTTTCCAGAAATCATAGCTCAATAACCTTCCCCCTGCAGATGGTTGCAAATAGAAGCCAAAAAGAGGGATATGCTGAGATACTTCTTCAGCGCGTTGGATCAATTGATGCTCCGACCAATCACCCAGTCCACCTGCACTGAGAAGTCCCAGGTCATAGCCCAAATCACTGGCCAGTGATGCCTCTGCCACCGCCTGTTCAGTGGATCCCACGATTCCGGCTACTTTTACAAAAGGCCTGGTTATCGCTGCTTTTTCAATCTCTTCCATCGCCATCCTGAGAACAGGTTCCAATAATCCGATTTCCTTTTTCCTGATTTCGAATTGGGTAGAATGTACCCCAACGGCAATACCCCCAGCACCACTTGCGATATAATATTTTGTTAGTGCCCTTTGCCTTTGTTCATCCAAAGTCCGTGTGGCATTCAGGGCCAGGGGATGAGCAGGTATGGCCACCCCTTTATGTAATATCGATTGAATTTCCTTATCCAGTTGCTTCATGATTGGGCTGTATTAATAATTACCTGACCTTTCCTGAAAATGGGTAGGTTTGTTGCTGGTTTTTCCGCCATACATTACCCATTCCGCTGTCATTTCTATCATTTCTTTTAAAGTAACACTTGGATAACCAAAAAGCCTGTTGCATAATGCGGCATTGCTGAGTAATGCATTTGGTGCCTCCTGGTTAATGAATTTTGGTTTTTTTCCGAATATTTCACCAAATTCCCCGGCTACCCACCTGATTGAAATCGTTTCCGGTCCGGTTACATTGAGAATTTTGGCAGGTACTTCACAATATAGTAAGGAGCGGAGGGCCACTTCATTGGCATCCCCCTGCCAGACCACGTTCATATGGCCATTGGTTAAATCTATTTCCTTTTCCTCATGGACCATCTTTCCAACCTCCAGCAAGTTGCCATAGTGCATGTCAATGGCATAATTCAGCCGGTACATCAACATGGGGATCTGAAATTTATGACTGGTATATTGGAAAATCCTTTCCCTTCCCAGGCAGGATTGCGCATATTCCCCTAATGGTTCGGGTGGGGTGTTTTCAGAAGCACCCCCTGAACCAATTGGAACAAAAGGATAGATATTTCCGGAAGAAAAAACCACGATCCTGGAATTTTGGAATTTCTCGCCTACCATACCCGGTAAATAGGTATTTATGGCCCATGTAAAATGCTCATTTCCCGTGGTACCGAATTTCTTGCCGGCCATATAAATCACATTTTTTACATCAGGGAGGCTGTTCATCTCTTCCTGATTTAAAAGGTCTATGGCAATGGTTTCAACTCCTTTGCTTTCTAAAAACTCCCGCATCCCTTTTTCCGAAAACCTGGAAACACCAATGACCTTTTTTTTGATTCCTGCCCTTTTCACAGCATTTACTGCTAACTGTGCCAGGGAAGGCCCCATTTTGCCCCCAACACCCAAAATAATAATATCACCATCAATGTTGGCCATATCCTGGATCAATCTCTCAGATGGGGTGGAAAGTTTTAATTCCAGTTCTTCTTCCGTTCGCATTTTTGAGTAATTTCTATATGAAGCAATCGTTTATTATTCTTTACAAAAATAATTTATTGAAATTTCCAAGAGCCAATAAAACCAATACCAAAACTCCCAAAATCCCAATTATCTTTGTCCCTTTACCATTGACCAAATTCCCCATTAAAGTAACATTATTGGCAATGACAAATAACCCAATGCCAATAAAAGGCACCACAAAAATGGTAACTCCCTGCGCAAACACAATCAACTCCAAAGGGAGTTTACCAAAAAGCAAAGCTACTGTTGCGCCTAAAATGATAATCAGGGAAATCAGTAATTTTACAGGTAGGGTATTGAGGTCCTTGCCCAGACCAAGGGCATCTGCAAATAGGGTGCCCCCAATGGTTGCATTTCCAATCAGTGATGAAAAAGAAGCGCCAAACAAACCCAACATGAATACAGAGGAGGCCAATTGGCCAAAAAGTGGCTCCAATGCCCTGCCCATATCCGTAGCGGCATTCACCTGAACCCCCTGAGGGTTTAATATGGCAGCGGCACTGATCATGATCATCCCTGAAATCAACCCTAACACCATAATTCCGGTCAAGGATTCGTTGGTCACTTTTTTAACCTCCTCTTTTCTCCATCCTTTTTCCTGCACAAGATAAGATTGGTAAAATGCACCTGCAATGGAAAAACTGGAGGCCACCAAAGCAATTACCAATAACAAGGAGCCCTCAGGAATTCCCGGCACCAATCCATTTAAAACTGCTCCAAAATCAGGTCGGGAGATGATAACCGTAAACAGAAACGAAAGCAACATGAGCGCTACCATGGCTATCATTACCTTTTCCAGGATTTTGTAAAATGACCGGGTAAAAACCAATGAAATGGCCGCAATTGAAATAAAGAGAATCCAGGGAACCGTGGAAGTTCCAAATGACTCTGCGAAGGCAAGTCCTGCGCCAATGGTATTGCCTGCCTGAAATGACGCCGTTACAAGAAATATGCCCAGTCCTGTTAAAAGAGCGGCCCAATTGCCCCATTTTTTACGAAATGTCTCCAACAATGATTGGTCGGTGGCAATTCCGATCCTGGCGCCCATTCCCGTAAAAACGATCATCAAAAAGGTGGTAATGACCAAAACCCACAATAAATCAAAACCATATACCGCTCCCAACTTGGAAGTAACCGTCAAACTGCCGGGTCCAAAAACCAGGGCTGCGGTTATAATTCCAGGCCCTAAAGATTTCCACCATTTTTTGGTACCCTGAAGTAAGGTCGGTTGATTGTTTTGGGAATTACTCAAGATATTTCGTTTTGTAAGGAATTAAATTAAACCATTTCATCAAAGATAGGAATTGAATTTTATTTTCCTCACCTGGCTTTATCCATTACCTTTTTTAGCGCAATTTTTTTACCATTTTCCTCATTTCAGGCATCGCTATGCCTGACCCTACCAGGCCCAAACCCATTCCTGTCAGGGTGGTTTTCCGAATGAAATCTCTTCTGTTTAACGCTGTCTTGCTTTTCATTAATTTTCAAGGTTGATTTTTAAACTATTGTCCCTTATGAGGAATAATCCCGAACTTAATCCCTGTTATTTTCTGAATTTTGAACGGGTGGGCATCCATTTTTCGGTTACGTACACTATAATTGTTAAACATAATGCTTAAATGGAATAAATGCAACTAACCAAGTTGATTTGTGAAGGAGTTATTTTTTAGGAAAATCCATCGGTCCTTATTGTGATATTAAAAAATGGTCCGGTGGTACATGTGCCCAACAGGTGCCTTTTCCAGGAGGATTTAATCAATTATACCGAATCCGGAAGAAGAAGGTTAAGAATTGATTGCGGTGTAAGTTACGGTGATGATTTGGAAAAAGTGGAAAAAGTGGCCATCGAAGCGGTTTCCAGGATAAAGGAAAGAATACAGGAGGAAGAAGTTACCCTGTTTTGGGAGGGTTTTGGTGACAGCTCCATTAATTTTTCAGTAAATGTCTGGTTGGAATACAGTAGGGGAAACAGGGCCTGGATAGGCGCCAAAAACGAGGCAATCAAAAATATCAAAAAGGCCTTTGATGAAAACGATATTATGATACCATTTCCTATCAGAACTTTGGATTTTGGTATAAAAGGGGGTGTTCAATTTCAGGAACAAATTAAACAGGCGGAGTTGATAAAATCTGCCTCAAAATCCAAAGGAAGTGATGGAGGTGACACTTGATTTTACCCGCCCTACTTTTTAATCTCAAATGGGTAATTTCTGCCACAAATTCTTAAATATTGCACAGTATGCAACTCCTTGGAAATTAATGTAAGCCAATTCAGGGAAGGGAAATAAAAAAAGCCAGACAATTTGCCTGGCTTTTTTCTCTTAAGATCATGTTTAAAATAAACACTGATCATTCCTCAAACAAAAACTTTTTTAATTCACCTTCGGCAGCACCGGTTTTTTTCTGAAGTCTACCGAGTAATTGATCTTCCTGACCTTCAGCATAAGTCAGATCGTCCTCGGTAAGCTCTCCATATTTGGCCTTCAATTTGCCTTTAAGTTCATTCCAATTTCCTTTTAATTTCAATTTGTTGGACATGTTATTTATTAGTTAAAATGAAAATTAATTTTATTATTTGTAAAAGGAATATAACAATAACCATTCCAAAATAAATTTAACAATGACTGAAATTAAACTTCCCAATTACCTCAAGGCATTGGTCATTTTAATGTTGCTGATTGTGATCATATTTATTCTGATTATCGGAAAAAGCCTTTTGATTCCTCTGATGCTGGGTGGTTATGTGGCCATGCTTTTAATACCTGTCTGTAACTGGATGGAAAAAAAGAAGTTGCCCAGAGTTTTAGCCACTACCATTGCGCTCTTGACTTCATTGGCCCTAATGGTAGGTTTAATCCTTTTAGTAATATTTCAGGTAAGGAAATTTGCCAGGGATCTAGATGATGTAAGCGAAAGGTTAAACCGTTACCTGGCTAACATTGACCAGTTGGCAGCAGATAGTTTTGGTGCAGATTTGGGAATTGGAAACGGAATTAACAAATCCCAGCTATTTGATATCATCGAATCCAATAGTGAGACCGTATCCAATTTTTTACTGTCTACCGTAGGATCTCTAGCCGGAGTGGTATTGGTCCCGGTTTTCATTTTTTTCATGTTGATATACAGGGATCATTTAGGTAATTTCATGGCGAAATTTTTCGAAAAAACTGAAAATGATCATGTCAAAGAAAAAATCCGTGATTTAAGGCGTGTCGTCCAACTTTACATTATTGGGATGATAAAGGTAATGGGGATATTGGCCATTTTAAATACAGGTGCACTCTATGCCATAGGTGTAAAACATGCCCTGTTTTTTGGCTTATTTGCTGCCCTTTTAAACATCATACCTTACCTGGGCCCTTTTTTGGGAGCCATTCTGCCATTTATTTTTTCTTTTCTTACCATGGATGGGTTAATTTATCCATTTATGGTGGTGGTTACCTTTACCGTGATTCAACTTATTGAAAGCAATTTCCTGACACCAAAAATTGTAGGCGGGAATGTCAGTTTAAATGCATTGATTACCTTTTTGGGACTTTTGTTCGGTGGAGCAATATGGGGGGTTGTTGGAATGATCCTGATCATTCCAATTTTGGCGATTTTAAAACGGATTTTTGAAATGAAGGAAAGCACCAAACCTTTTGCTTATTTGTTTGGAGAGGAGGAAAGGTTTTCATTCCATAAAGAAAAGGAAAATTGATGAGGTATAGGATACTTGCTATGGGGTTGTTGATGATGGTTATCATATCCTGTGATTCGGATGAAGATAAAAAAGGAAGGTTTTTATTGAAAGGTAATAAGGAGTTGGAAGAAGGAAATGCCAAAGGAGCCATTGACTATTATGATGAGGCCATAAAAATCGACCCGGCTTTCAAAGAGGCTTATTTAAACAGGGGAGTAGCCAAACACCGCCTGTTAAGGTATGAAGAGGCCATATCAGATTTTAGCCAAGGGATTCAAATAGATCCGGAATTTACCGATGCCCTTCGCCAAAGAGCGATGGCTTACTTGGATTTTGGAGAGAATTACAAAGCTTTGGCTGATTCTGAAAAATTGTTGAAAGGGGATGATGAAGACAGTCAGGCTTATTTTATTCAGGGCTTAATTCTTACTGAATTGAAAGAATATAAGAAGGCTTTGTCTGCTTTTAATAAGGGTATCAATCTGAATCCCGAAAATGTGGAATTGTATATCAATAGAGGCACTATTCACTATTATTTGAAAGAATTTGGTTCGGCCATGGCTGATCTTGAGCTTGCAGAAGCAAAAGACCCCAACCAAAGCATGATTTTTAATTTGAAATCATTAATCTTGTTTGAAAATGAGGAATATGAACAGGCACTGGAGGCTGTAAACAGGGCCATAATGATGGATAAGAATCAAATATATTATTATAATAACCGTGGGTTATACAAATTATATCTTGATCGGCTGGAAGAGGGATTGGAGGACATCAATTACAGTCTGAAGCAAAATAGCAACAACCTGTATGCCTTAAGAAATAAAGGCATTTATTATTACAAAAAGGGAAATAGGGAAATGGCGCTACGTTTTTTGACGGATGTTCAGAAAAAAGATCCGGCTATTCCACTGGTTGCCCGGTATCTTGATCGGCTTCATCCGGGTTAAACTTTGAATCCGACCTGGAGAATATCAGGCAGGCCATTGGCCTATTCGAAAATGGTATAGTTTTCTTTCTCCCACCTGTATTCCGGGCTGATTTCAATATTGAATCCGGAAGCAGATGGCGTACCGTT
>JBBDSB010000435.1:0-12540 GCA_040905205.1 Cyclobacteriaceae bacterium | reverse complement strand
ACCTGTATTCCGGGCTGATTTCAATATTGAATCCGGAAGCAGATGGCGTACCGTTAAAAGCCCTCCCACTCTTCACCTTTGCAGCAAAATTAATGGGATGGAATTTATTTGGTTCGGAAACCAAACATTTGGAAACAGAAAAGGCCATGAATGAATCATAACCTTTTTTGCATTCCAATTATCTTAGGGTCATTTGTACGAGTTCGATCGTGATCAAATACGAATCACATAAAATTGGTGTTTTGTCATCATTGTTGCTTTTTAGGATAACAATGCAGCCAAAACCATTCAGAATTTGTTCAAATGCCCCCCGTTAAAACCTGTGGTTAATATTGTTTAAGCACATCCTGGGCTTGATTTTCGGAAAAGAATCTCAGGTTTGTACACCCAATCAAGTATATTTATTGAGCATTCTGTTTTAAAAGGTTCAATGCAGATCCTGCTTTGAACCAACTAATCTGACCTTCATTATAGGTATGGTTGGCTTTGATTTCATCCTTGCTGCCATCCGAATGATTGAGAACAACCCGTAGCGCCTGACCTGGAGCAAATGCATCCAATCCGATAATGTCCATCCTGTCATCTTCCTGCACTAATTCATAATCTTTTGGGTCATGAAAAGTAAGTGCCAGCATACCCTGCTTTTTCAAATTGGTTTCGTGGATACGGGCAAAAGATTTGGTCAGAATGGCTCTAACCCCTAAGAATCTGGGCTCCATGGCAGCATGTTCCCTGGAAGATCCTTCTCCGTAGTTTTCATCACCTACAACGACAGTGCCGATATTATGAAGTTTGTATTGGCGCTGTACAGCGGGCACTTCCCCAAAACTGCCATCCAGTTGGTTTTTTACTGTATTGGTGGCATCGTTGAAATAATTAACTGCACCGATTAAAAGATTATTGGAAATATTGTCCAGGTGCCCTCTGAACCTAAGCCAGGGGCCGGCCATTGAAATATGGTCTGTGGTACATTTTCCTTTGGCTTTTATCAGTAACAAAATTCCTGTTAAATGAAGTAATGATGGAATTTTTTTCCTGCTTTTCAGCTCCATGCCTGGCCCATTGGCCGATACATGGTCCACAGGCATTGGCCAATACCACACCGCCCATATTTTCGAAGGTTCCCAAAAAGCCATCTCTTTCTACCGTGAACCTTACCTGCTCAGAGCCTGGGGTAATGGTGTATTCCGATTTTGCTTTTAAATTTTTATCCACAGCTTGCTGGGCAAGGGAGGCGGCACGGGAAATGTCCTCATAGGACGAGTTGGTGCAGGATCCGATCAATCCTACTTCCAGTTTTTTGGGCCAGCCATTTTCTTCAACCGCCTTGGCAAACTTTGAAAGGGGCCATGCCAGATCCGGTGTAAAGGGACCATTGATATGTGGCTCCAATTCAGAAAGGTTGATTTCAAAAACCTGATCGAAATATTTTTCCGGATGGGCATATACTTCCTCATCACCGGTAAGGTGTTCTTTGATATCATTGGCCAGTTCTGCCAATGCTTCCCGGTTGGTCCCTCTAAGGTAGGCATCGGATTTTTCATCATAACCAAATATCGAGGTGGTAGCTCCGATTTCTGCACCCATATTACAGATGGTGCCTTTTCCTGTGGCAGATAAGGAGCGAGCCCCTTCCCCAAAATATTCTACAATGCTTCCAGTACCTCCTTTGACGGTAAGTATTCCGGCTACCTTTAAAATCACATCCTTTGCGGCAGTCCACCCGGAAAGCTTACCTGTTAATTTCACACCTATTATCTTGGGGAATTTAAGTTCCCATGGTAATCCTGCCATGACATCGCAGGCATCCGCTCCCCCCACGCCAATGGCCACCATACCCAATCCACCTGCATTGGGGGTATGGGAATCTGTTCCTATCATCATTCCTCCAGGAAAGGCATAGTTTTCCAAAACGACCTGGTGGATGATTCCGGCACCGGGTTTCCAGAATCCAAGACCATATTTATTCGAAACGGAGGAAAGAAATTCATAAACTTCCCTGTTCTTATCTTTAGCCCTTTCCAAATCAGATACAGCTCCTACCTCGGCCTGTATCAAATGATCACAATGAACGGTGGAAGGGACTGCTACCTGTGATCGTCCGGCCTGCATAAACTGTAGTAGGGCCATCTGGGCCGTGGCATCCTGCATGGCCACGCGATCAGGTTTAAAATCAACATAAGAAACACCTCTGCCGAAACCCTTAGTGGCCCTTCCTTCTGAAAGATGTGCATAAAGAATTTTTTCGGTTAAAGTAAGGGGTCGCCCCACTGCATTTCTGGCTGCGGTTATACGCTGGGGAAATGCTGCGTACAGCGACTTTATCATCTCTATATCAAATACCATTAAAATGAATTTTATTAAAGTTTAAGTTGGCGGCAAAGATACTAAAATCACATATATATCGCCCAAAAAGCCGTTTTTATCCGCTTATTTATAAAGAATATAAAAATATCCGGTTGGTCTGAATAAATTAAAAGCAAACTTTAAAACGGCAGGGAAGCATCACAAAGTCAAAAGAAATTTCATGGTGTCTACTTTATCAGCATAATCATCCACATCGGGACATTGGGCTTGGCCAAATGCGATACTTCCAGGATACCATCCATTGCGACTGACAACACATTGGATTTTATCTCCAGCTTCCTGAAGTTTTCTTTCCAAATCCTCTTTATTTCGATAAATCTCATAGTAAATTACAGCGATAGGTGATACCGATTCTTTACTTTCCTTTAACAGGAGATGACCATTGTCAAGGTGGGGTTCGCCATTGATCAGGTAGATGGATTTATTGTATTCATAATTATTCAGGTATTTGTGATGGTCCATGACTCTTTTTTCAGGACCCATCCCTTCCAGAAATCCCGAAAGTTGGTTTTGGTTACTAAAAAAAACTTTGGACACATTCCTGCATCCTAATCCAAAATAATGGAAGATATCTTTGGCCAGGAGCTCCCAGTCCTTTATGGTTTCCCGGCCATCTACAACAGCCACCGAAGTGCGATTTTTCCTGATGATATGGGGGTATTTTCCAAAATAAAAATTAAAATACCGGGCAGAATTGTCACTTCCGGTGGCAATGTAGGCATCCAGGCCATTTAATCTTTCTGAATAAACAATATAATCTTCAAACGCTGGCTCAACCCGTAAAAGTTGGGAACCTAACCATGGCAAGAGGACCTGATCCGATGAACTGAGTTTAATATGGGCTTTATGTCCTGCCATTAAAACGCATAAAAGATCATGAAATCCAACAGCTGGAAGATTTCCAGCCATGATGATGCCTATTCGGCGAGTGGAAAATGGATTGGAAAAGGAGTATTTGGCCACCCAGGAGGTGATTTTTTTTGGGGAAAGGTAATTCAAAATACCTTGGAGGGCTAAATTTGATTGCCTTGGCGTAAACCAGTTGTTCTGATTTTCAATTTGATCAAAAAGAGAAAGTTTTTGATCATGTCCAAGTTCTTGAATCAGTTTACCCAATGCGATGAAAGCATCCAATCTTTTTTCCAATTTGACCATTTCTTTAAGCTATTAATGAAATTAATTCGCCACCCTACCTATGCACCTGGATGAAAGCGTAACCCACAAAGATAGATAATGGAAATGAAGGGAAAGAAACAAAGGGCCGGTCAATTTATTTAGTGCAACAAATAATGTCTCAATATATTTTTTTAATGGGGTGCCGTTTCCCTTGTGAGATTGTGAATTGGTTAGTAGTTTTGCAGGGAACAAAAACAGAATGAAATGGCAATAATGATAACGGATGAATGCATTAATTGTGGTGCATGTGAACCAGAGTGCCCGAATACTGCCATCTACGAAGGAGGTATCGAGTGGACTTGGGGTGGTGGAACCAATTTGACGGAAGTCACCCTGGAAGATGGGACTGTGGTGGACGCAAATGAAAAGATGAAACCGGTTTCTGATGAGTTTTATTATATTGTCACGGAGAAATGTACAGAATGTACTGGATTCCATGAAGAGCCCCAATGTGCTGCAGTATGTCCCGTAGACTGCTGTGTAGATGATCCGGACCACCGTGAGAGTGAAGAAGATTTGCTTGCTAAAAAGCAATACCTGCATGGAGAATAAAAGAATTATAAGAAAATATAATATTTTATAGCTACAAAATTGTGTTTACCAATATATAAATTGAAGATTATCCCAATTTTATTAAAAAAAAACGGGCCAAAATTTGAATTTAATAGTTGAATTGATTTAACTTGGGATGAAATTCATTTTTGAAAAAATTAAATAGTTTGGATAGTGGAAGATAACAAAGATTACGATAGAGATGAGATTTTCACCAAAAGGGTAAAAGCAGGAAAAAGAACCTATTTTTTTGATGTGAAAGCTACCAGGTCAAATGACTATTATTTGACCATCACAGAGAGTAAAAGGAAAATAAAAGATGATAACTTTTTTTATGAGAAACACAAAATCTTCCTTTATAAAGAAGATTTTGCGAAATTTGTTGACGCATTGCAGGATGCCGTTGACCATGTGAAAAACGACTTAATGGCAGATTTCGATTTCTCACAATTTGATGTGGAACCTGAAGCTTCAGAAACCAACAAAAACAACACTACCAATCCCAATAACAATTCCAATAACAATAAATTTGGAGAAGACCTGAAGTGGGATTAAGGCATCGGGTCAATAAACGGAACAGTGAAATACAGTTCAAAATTTGATTTTATCCGCAATTCTGATTCATCTGAATAGCAAATCAAGACGAATCTTATAAAGGTGTTTCAATAATAAAGGCTTTTATAAAGGTTCGTTTTTTATTACTTTTGGTATTATGCTAAAAGTGGTGATTACTGCAGTCCTTATTATGCTTGTGATTGTGGTTTTGGGTTGGTATTTTTCAAACATCAGCCTGTACTTTATATTTTCAATGGTCATAGCTGCTGCCCTAAGGCCAATGACCAATAAGATCAACAGCTTTTTTATCATGGGCCAGCATGTGCCTAGAGCACTGGCCATAATGATTTCCTTCCTATTCATTCTGACCATCGCTTTTCTGATGGTGCTTTTGTTTATTCCCTTATTCAGGACTCAAATAGAATTATTACAGGATTTGGATATCAATTACCTTTATGACCAGATTCAAAGACCAGTTGAAACCATTGAATCAATTTTGATACAATTCGACCTGACCAACAACGAACCTGGTTACCTCATTGGTACAGTTAAGGAAAGTTTGATAGCAAGTCTTAATGAGATCAATATACAGGGATTCATCAACAGCGTAATATCGACCACCAGCACATTTTTCATCAGTATCCTGGCCGTGGGGTTCATTACGTTTTTTCTGCTGTTGGAAAATGGACTGATGAGAAGAAATCTATTGAATTTCATACCCAATAAGTATTTTGAGCTTTCTGTGGCCACTTTCCATAAAGTGGAAAGGTTACTTTCCAACTACCTGCTGGGTTTGTTGATCCAAATGACGGCCATATTTTCCATTGCTACAATAGGTTTAACAGTGGCCAATATCGATTATGCCATGACCATTGCGGTTTTTGCGGCAGTAGCCAATTTAATTCCATATGCGGGGCCCATTTTGGGTGCTACATTTGGGATATTGGTAGGGTTTTCCACGGGAGATTTTTCCAGTACCAATGAAATTTATTTTTTTCTGTTTAAAATTTTAACAGTTTTTTCCCTTGTTCAACTGAGTGATAATGTCATCTTACAGCCATTTATTTTTTCTAAATCCGTAAAAGCCCATCCACTTGAGATATTTGTTATTATCTTTGCGGGGGCCAAAATTGCAGGGATATTGGGGATGATTCTTGCCATACCGGTTTATACCATTTTTAGGGTATCCATAAAGGAATTCTACAGGGGATATAAAGAATATAGAATATTTAAAATAGATAATATATAATTTCATGGGATTAAAATGCGGGATCGTTGGGTTGCCCAACGTGGGAAAATCAACATTGTTCAACGCCTTGTCAAGCGCAAAAGCAGAAGCTGCCAATTTTCCGTTTTGTACCATTGAGCCCAATGTGGGAGTGGTGACGGTACCGGACAATAGGCTGCAAATATTGGAAAGACTCGTTCATCCCCACAAGGTTATTCCTACGGTAATTGAATTTGTAGACATCGCCGGACTCGTAAAAGGAGCAAGTAAAGGAGAAGGACTGGGAAATAAATTCCTTGCCAATATCAGAGAGGTAGATGCGGTCATCCATGTGGTAAGGTGCTTTGAGGATCCCAACGTAGTGCATGTGGCAGGAAGTGTTGACCCGCTGTTTGACAAGGAAATCATTGATACCGAGTTGCAGTTGAAAGACCTGGAATCTGTGGGAAAGAAAATCCAGAGAATTGAAAAAATTGCCAAAAGTGGAGACGCAAAGGCTAGAAAAGCCCTTGAAAGTCTATTGAAATTTAGGGAAGGGTTGGAATCAGGGAAAAATGCCAGGGCAATAGACGCAGATGAAGAGGACCTGGAAGCCATCAGGGACACCCATCTTTTGACCGTCAAACCCGTACTATATGTGGCCAATGTGGATGAAGGAAGCATTCAGGATGGCAATAAACATGTGGACGAACTCAGAAAGGCAGTGAAGGAGGAAAAGGCGGAGGTAATTGTTCTATGTGCCGCATTGGAAGCCCAAATTGCGGAATTTGAAGAAGAAGGAGAGAAACAGATGTTTCTGGAAGAATATGGGTTGAAGGAAAGCGGTCTGAACAGATTAATAGCTGCGGCATATCAATTATTGAATCTGATCACCTATTTTACTGCAGGGGTTCAGGAAGTTAGGGCCTGGACAATCAAGAAGGGATGGAAAGCACCAGCGGCGGCCGGCGTGATCCATACTGATTTTGAGCGGGGCTTCATCAAGGCGGAAGTGATCAAACTTAATGATTATGAACAGTTTAAAACCGAGGCTATCTGTCGTGAAAACGGGAAAATTGCAGTTGAAGGCAAAGAATATGTAGTTTGTGACGGGGATGTGATGCATTTTAGGTTCAATGTGTAAATAAATTGAAATATTATTGTTATGTTTGTTGTAACTTATTTGCCCATTAATTAGTTAATTGTGTGAAAATAATGTAATAAATAATTGTTTAACTTTTCATTTTTAAAGTCGTGAGAATAAGATTAATATTTTCCTTAAAAAACAAAGGTGCTTACTTACCCTTTCATCACCAGTACATCTTGGCCCAATTCCTCAAAGGTCTTATCGTAAAAGGAGGAAACGAAGAGTTTTTCAACTACAATTACTTTAACTTCTCTGGTTTGAAAGGTCAAACCAAAGTGAGTAGAAGCGGTTTACATTATTACTCTAGCTTAGTTACCCTTGTCGTATCTGCTCCGGATGAAGCGTTTATCGACTACCTGTTGGAGCAAGTGTTTAAAACACCGAAAATTGAGTTGGGAAACCTGATCCTATCCCCGGAATACACCGAGAAAGAAATTGAACCTGAGTTGGAAACCTCCAACAAATTTGTTTGTATTTCACCTTTGGTGTTATTGATGCCTACATTTGATGATGAATCAGGAAAAAGGTTTATCAATCCAGACACTGATGAGTTTTCTGATCTGTTGTATGAATCCACCCTTACCCGTATGGAAAAATCAGGCTGGTATGATCAGGAACAGATGGAATCCTTTTACAAATTTCAGGTCGTACCGGATATGAACTATGTCAATAAGCTCCGGGAGCAGCAGAAGAAATTCGCAAGAATTTATTCAGTCTATGACATGGATGTAAAATATGAGGTAAGAGGGTATACGCTCCCCTTTACACTTTATGCCGCCGAAGAGGTACAGGATTTTGTTTTTAAATGTGGATTGGGTGCATTTACCCACAAAGGATTCGGAATGTTGGACCTTGCCAATAACATGCCTAGTCAAAGAACAGAACCCTACAAATTTAAAAGGGAAGGTTTTGTCCCTTATCGGACCCAGACCCACGAGCCAAGGAAAAACGATGAAAGGGCCGAAGAAACAGGTGATGAAGAAAAAGATGAAGATTGATTTAGAAACCCGGATTTTCCGGGTTTTTTTATACCCTCAATTATTTGTCCGGAGCAAAAATATTTCTTAAAACCTCCTCTTATTGGGGTTCAGTACCGTATAGCCAATCAACTCATCATAACGGGAGCCCATGTCCCTGTAATAAAAAAAAACTTCATATTCATTTTCAGTTTGAAAATGAGTCCCTTCAAAGAATTCTGTATTCCAACCATCTTCAACAGCCAATCCGAATTGGTAATCATACCAACCCTGCTTAAGAAAAAGCGTAGCTTGGTATTGTCCCTTGCCCTTATCATAAACCATTTTAGAATCCGCCACCTTACCCCAATTGCTCAATGCACCCAAAACATAAGGGGGAGAAGCTAACTCCTCAGTGTCCAATTTAAAAGTGAGCAGTACATATTCACTTTCCAAAAGGTGGTTTTGCCTTTCCACATTGAATATGCCATATTGGCCATTTAGGTCCAGGTATTCAAGGTATCCCTGCCCTTTTCGAATTTCATCCACTCCTGCTTCTGCAAACACAGCATCTTCTTCCATCCGGATACCCGCAATGTTTCTTCCACGCGTGCGGACATAACGCAAATCAACAAATCGGAATTCATTGCCAGCCAAAAAGGTATTGCTGCCATCAAATAACTGGTACTGGAGTTCACTCCGGTCATCCCGGATAGAAGTGAATTTTAGTCCGTAAATGGCATTGTCCCACCTTTGGTTCTGTCTGATCACCACCATGGTACTGTTTAAAGGATCCACAATATCCCTATTGCCATAATTCACATTGATGTTGATCTGTTGGGAGGTGCGCCGGTCTTCGTTAAGACTGGGTGGTACGATATTGGCACCCAGGGCAACTTGGTTCTGATAAACCATAAACCTTTTGGTAAAAACGGTTTTGGAGGGATCTCTACCCCTGTAAACCTGAAGGATATAATTGCCGGAACGTTTTACTTGAGGAACCTCAAAAGTATAATGGATATAGGGAATACGGGTGTTGATGCCGTAATCATATTGGTTGACATTGTATTCGTTGTATTGCTGTAAATAATCAGCATCTCTTAACCCGGATTTGGTCCAATCCGCATTGCAATGAATGATTTTGGCAGAATACATATCTGCTTCATAAGCAATATCATCAAAATGAAGTACCAGGGGAAATGGGTTGTTCAAAGCAATGACAGGGGCAGTCATCTGAGCCGAAAAGTCATTGGTGGAGGGAAAAAGCTGTACGGTCTGTATATTATTATCGAATACCTTGTCTTCAAATATTTCCTGCGCAATAATAAAATCCGCAAGAAGAAAGTAAACCGGAATAAAAAAAACAGCGGTGTTTTTAATCATATTGTTTATTCAGAAAATCCTGAATTTTTTGGTGAGCAAATCATTGTAAATACCTAAAATACAGGTCATAAGAATGGTTCCATCAGGATATTTGAAGTGTTTTATTAAATGAACCAATATGTTTCAATTGCTTTGTAGGATTTCTATCTGTCCCGCAAGGGCCTCCCATTTTTTATTAAGGTGCGATTCTTCTTTTTGCACTCTGGCATACCGCAGGTTTAGGGGATTCAGCTGTTCCTCATCTCCATAAATACCGGGATCTGCCAGTTGATTTTCCAGCTTTAGTTTTTCTTCTTCCAATTCGGTGATTTTTTCTTCCAGTTGAGCCAGCGCCGTTTCTTTCTCTTTCAGCGCCTTATTATTCTCGCTTTTTTCAGTAGGCTTGGGCATAACTTTGGGGGAGGCAGGGGATTTGATCTCTTTTTTTTCTGTCTCCATGGTTACAGCTTTGGGGGCTTGCTGGGACCTCCAATAAACATATTCATCATAAGAACCAGGATATTCCTTGATCTGGTGGTCTTCAATGTACCAGATTTTATTGGCCACGCCCTTAATAAAAAGGCGGTCGTGGGATACGGTTACAAAAGTGCCTTCATATTGCTGCAAGGCCTGGATCAGGATATTGACCGACTGCATATCCAGGTGGTTTGTGGGCTCATCCAACAGCAGGAAGTTGGCCTCTGAAATCAACGTTTTGGCCAGGGCCACCCTTGATTTTTCACCTCCGGAAAGTACTTTGATCTTTTTAAAGACATCATCATTGGTAAACAAAAAGCAACCCAGCACATTACGCAATTCGGTTTCGGTCTTTTTACTGCCCTCCTGGGCCATTTCCTGTAAGACCTCATTGTTGACATTCAAGGCTTCCAACTGGTGCTGGGCAAAAAAGGATTTGATCACATTATAACCTTCTTCCCTGTGCCCGTCTATGGGTTCTGAACCATTGATGATCCTGAGCAGGGTGGACTTTCCCTTACCATTGGCACCGATCAGGGCAATTTTATCTCCACGCTCTATTCTGGCGTGGGTGTTTTTCAAGATCCGGATATCTCCAAAAGATTTGGATACCTTATCCAGAATGACCACATCCCTTCCTGATTTTTGGGAAAATTTAAATTTAAAATTGACCGCTGCGTCATCCCGGACTACCTCAGCTACCCGGTCCAGCCTGTCCAAAGCCTTTACACGGGATTGCACCTGATTGGATTTGGTGGCTTTGGCCCTGAAGCGCTCAATAAAGCGCTCCGTTTGCTTGATCATCTGTTGTTGGTTTTCAAAGGCATTTTGCTGGATTTCTTCCCTTTCCGCTTTTTCCGCTTTGTAGAAATCATAATTGCCGGCATAGCTGGTAAGGTTGCCATGAGACACTTCTACCGTGGTCTCGCTACAATTATTTAAAAAGGTCTGATCGTGGGAGACCACCATCACCGCACCTTCATAGGTTTTAAGGTAATTTTCCACCCATTGGATAGAAGGCAGATCCAAATGATTGGTGGGCTCATCCAGCAAAAGTAAGGAAGGCTTTTCCAGTAGCAGTTTGGCCAACATCACCCGCATCCTCCAACCACCGGAAAAAGTCCTGAGGGGTCTTTTTAGGTCAGCGGTCTGGAAACCGATACCTTCCAACACCTCCTCAGCTTTGGCCTTGATGGTATAGCCATCGTTGGCCTCAAACCTTTCCTGAAGATCGGCCAGCCTTTGGATAATTTCGTCCGAATAATCGGTCTCCATCTTTTTCAGAACCTTGTCCATCTCGGCCTGTAAAGAGAGGGTTTCCTTAAAGGCCTCAAGGGCCACATCCAGAATGCTGTCATCAGATTGGAAGGAAAGCAGGTCCTGGTTAAGGAAGCCAATGGTACAGTCTTTTGCTTTTTGTACTTCACCGGAACTGGGTTGAAGGTCACCGCAGATGATTTTCAATAGGGTGGATTTGCCTGAACCGTTAATACCGACCAGTCCGATTTTGTCTTTAGGCTTGATATGTAGCGAGGCGTTTTCATACAAAGGACGCCCGCCAATGAAGTAAGAAAGATTATTGATGGATAACATGGTGCAAAATTAAGAAAAACAAGTGGTTTTTAGCAGTAAAGGAAAAAGGAATTCTAAAACATGCCGTACCATTCTCCAAAACTTAAACAGAATTAGAAAAGAAAGCAAGAGGAATTCAGCTAAAAAGACCCACCTCAAATTCCGGTTCATGGTATTGATGGGCCTCCAACTTTTGAATTCCCCATTTATTTTCCAGTTGAAGATCATGCCCCAGGGTATCGGCGATTCCATTCCAGGGTTCAATACAAATAAACCCCGCATCTTTATTTTTAGACCAGAGGCCCAGCCAACGAAAGTCAGAAAAATCCATGATAAAGCCCCTGCCGGTTATTTTACTGCGGATCTGTATTTGGGTAAAAGCACCCACATCCATGATCAAAGCATCATTTTCAAAAAGGCTATAGGAAAGAGGAAGCTTTCCATCATGAAGAGGAATTTCGGCTTTTTTATCCCCAATCAGTCCGTCTTCCAACAGGTACACAGAAAGGGAGGAGAGCCCGGCTTGCATAAAGTCAATTTCATAATCGCTGAAGGCCTCTTCTTCAGGGTCCAGGGGACAGTTGAAACCCGGGTGGGCACCAATGCTGTACAGAAGTGGACAGGATGAGGGATTGACCACCTTATAGCCCACCTTCATGCCGGCTTCGGTAAGGGTGTACCGGATAAACAACTGAAAGTGAAAAGGGAAAATCTCCAGACTTTGTGCATCGGATACCAGCACAAAAGTCAGGCTATTTTCATCCTGATCGGCCAACTGAAACTTCCGGTCCCTGGCAAAGCCATGCTGTCCCATGGTGTAGGAGGCACCTTGATGGATGAAGGTGTTGCCCTTTAGCCTGCCTACAAAGGGGAAAAGTACGGGCGCATGTCTGCCCCAGATAGCAGGATCAGCTTGCCAGAGGTATTCCCGGCCTTTATAGGTAAGGCTCGTGCATTCTGCTCCAAAAGCTGAAAATTCAGCGGATAAGCCCCCCTTTTTTAAATGGTAATGTGCTGCTTCTTTTGTCATAATCAACTGTTTGTCAAAGCCAGATGGCCGGAACTGACTGGTTCGAAAAAGAGAATACCGCAAAGATAAGGCAAAACCGCCGGAAGGAAAAAAACAAAACCTTCCCCGAAATCAACGGAAAAGGTTTTGTGCGCACGAG
>JBBDSB010000434.1:0-29246 GCA_040905205.1 Cyclobacteriaceae bacterium | reverse complement strand
GATAACAAATGTCAGATTATCATGAAGATAGGCGTTTAGTTAGATGATAGGTTAACAGTAAATTAGTATTCAACCAAACAATCCTACGCATGAAAAAATTTACTAAAATTTTGATGTTCCTGATGATTTTATCAGGAGCGATGAACACAGGACACTTGTTGGCCCAGGGCAACAGGGTAGTTTCGGGAATCGTTTCGAATACCGAGGGACAATCCATCCCCGGTGCAACCGTATTGGAGAAGGGTACCTCAAATGGAACCGTAACCGACATTGATGGTAATTTCAGCCTTATCATTGGTTCTGAGTCAGAAACCCTGGTCGTTTCTTTTGTCGGAATGATTACAAAAGAGGTAATGATCGGAAACCAAAGCCAGATCAACATTTCCCTCGATGAAGACACGGAGGAATTGGAGGAATTTGTTGTAATAGGCTATGGTACCCAAAAGAAAGCCACCCTGACAGGATCGGTCACAAGTGTGGAAAGTGAACAGGTGATCAGTAATCCTTCCATTAATTTAACCAATTCCCTATCTGGCCTTCTGCCCGGATTGGTGGCTTTGAACCGTTCCGGGGAGCCGGGAGCAGACAATTCTTCCATCCTGATCCGGGGAAGTAATACCACGGGGGACAACAGCCCTTTTGTAGTAGTGGATGGAGTACAGAATCCTCCCGGTTGGCAAAGGATCAATCCCAATGATATAGAATCCATTTCCGTGCTTAAAGATGCTTCTGCGGCCATCTATGGGGCGAGGGCTGCCAATGGCGTCATCCTGATCACCACCAAAAGGGGTAGCGTGGGCAAACCAACGATCAATTATACCTTTAATCAGGGGATCAACCAGCCTACCCGGCTACCGGAGCTGGCAGGGTCTCCGCTTTTTGCGGAATATGTCAATGAGATGATGGTCAGAGATGGCCAGGACCCCCGCTATTCCGAGCAGGAAATCCAGCTGTTTAGAGAGGGCACAGATCCCAATTACCCCAATACCAACTGGTATAAAGAAGTTCTGAAGGATTTTTCCCTTCAAAGCATGCATAACCTAAGCCTTAGAGGAGGGACCGAAACCGTCCGATATTCACTTTCAGGCTCTTATTCGAATCAAAACAGCATTTTTGAAAAAGGGATCCATGAGTTTAACGGGTACACCATCAGATCGAATATTGATGCGGATGTAAATGAGTACATTACGTTAAATTTGGATTTGAATTTGGGTTTGGATGACAGGACCCAACCGGGAACGGAAAATCCCTGGGGCTGGCTTAATGCCATTCCCATGATGCCGGTTTATTATCAAAATGGTTTACCTTCAGCCGGGATAGAACAGGGCCTGAACCCCGCCGTAATGACCACATCCGCATCTGGTGATCATAATACCAAAACCAAAAGGGCCATTACCCAATTGGGTTTTGATATCAAAGCACCCTGGGTGGAAGGCTTGGGACTGGATGGTTTTTTTGTTTTCAGCAATGAAGACATCCTGGATAAAAGATGGAGAACTCCTTGGACCGTCTACAATTATGACCGGGCCAATGATGAATACATTCCCCTTAGAGGTGGTAGAATTACCGCCCCGGAACTTACCCAATCCACCCGGAGCATTACCAGCACATTTGTGAACCTGAGGTTAAAATACGAAAATCAGATGGAGGACCATTATATCAGTACTTTTATAGGTGCCGAGCAAACCCAGGGGGCAAATGGTTATTACGAGGCATTTAGAAGAAATTATTTATCACCTACTTTAGCAGAACTTTTTGCCGGGGATCCTGCCTCCCAGCAAAATGACGGGGTATCTTCGGAATCCTCCAGGCAAAGTCTATTGGGAAGGGTAAGTTATAATTTCCAGGAAAAGTACATGATTGATTTTAATGCCAGGTATGATGGCTCTTATGTCTTTCCCGAAGGAAAAAGGTTCGGCTTCTTTCCAGGGGTTTCGGTGGCCTGGGTATTGTCAGAAGAATTCCTTCAAAATACCCCTGGAATCAATGATCTGAAGTTCAGGGGATCCATAGGAAAAATGGGTAATGACAGGATTGATCCCTTTCAATTTATGCCTGCCTATACACTGGGGCTGCAGGGTTACCACTTTGGCCTGCCTACCAATTCCCAACTGGGCATTGTACCAGGTGTGACACCCAATCCCAATGTAACCTGGGAAGAAGCCATCACCCAAAATATTGGATTGGATGGTATGTTTTGGAATGGGGGCCTGGGCTTCAGCATTGATGTTTTTAAGCAGAGAAGAGAAAATATCCTGACCACCAGAAATCTGGAGGTTCCTTTTTATACAGGGCTTCAATTGCCGGATGAAAACATAGGTATTGTAGAAAACAAGGGTTTGGAAATTGCCTTAACGCATCGTAGTAAGGTAACAACACCAGGGGGTTTCTCTTACAGTGTAGGTGGAAATGTTGCATTTAACAGGAATAAGGTCATTGATATCAGTGAGGCACAGGACGTACCGGATTACCAAAAGGCAGAAGGCAGAATCCTGGGGGCGGGATTGTATTATGATGCCCTGGGTATATTCAGAACACAGGAAGAAGTGAATTCCAATCCTTTGTTTCCAGGCACCCAGGTGGGCCACCTTCAGTATAGGGATGTCAATGATGACGGGATTATCAATTCCCAGGACATGGTAAGAATGGACCGGTCCAATATCCCTCAGATTACCTTTGGCTTTAACAGTACCCTGAATTACGGTCCTTTTTCCTTGTTTTTCAATTTTGCTGGTCAGGGCGGGGCCTGGCAGTATTATCACCAAAATGCCAGAATAGCGGTAAATGGTCTGGCCGAGTTGATTGAAAACCGGTACACGGAAGGCAGCATGGATTCCAAATACCCTATTCTGCCTGACCTGGGAACCAGGACCCAGCCCAGTGGTCTTCAAAGTACTTTCTGGCTTCAAAATGCTTCCTTTGTAAGATTGAAGACCGTACAGTTGGGTTATAATTTACCGGAACTGATTTTATCTAAACTGAACCTATCCTCAGCAAGGGTATATATGAACGGAAATAATATCTTTACCATCTCTGAAATAAAGTGGTTTGATCCGGAAGGAAGCAGTGAAAGAGGAAATTTTTACCCTCAAAGCAGGATTTTTAATTTGGGAATCGACCTTTCTTTCTAAATAATTTATGCTTAATTTAAAATATTGCAATATGAAGACCATATATAAATACCGTGAAAGCATTAAAATATGGGGTATCAGTACTTCCCTAATGCTAATAGTGATGTTTAATGTTTCCTGTAATGATGAGGTGCTGGATATCATTCCGGCGGATCGATTCACCGATGAAGCCGTATGGGCGGATGAGGCTTTGATTGAGGCATTTATTGGGAATGCTTACCGGACCATTCCCAGTGGTTTGCGGTACAGTCTCTACGGCTTGTCAGTGGTTACCGATGAAAACAATGCCCGAAGCAATGCATGGGCCTGGAGCGTTTGGGAAGGGAATCTCAACCCTGATGACCTTAGGGAAGTGGATTATTGGACCGGGTCCAACAACAGGAACATGAATTATTGGCAGCCCATCAACCGTAGTAATATCTTTTTTGAAAATATTGACAGGGAAAGGGCCGTAGAAATCCCTGAGGCTACCAAAAACAGGATGATAGGTGAAATGAAAGCCATCAGGGCATTTTCCTATATCAAGTTGGCAAGCTTATTCGGGGGAATTCCACTTATCACACAGACCTTTACCCTGGAAGACGATTTCAGGCTGGTGAGAAGCACCTATCAGGAGGTGATGGATTTTGCCTTATCAGAATTGGATGAAGCCATCGCGCTGCTTCCTGAAACCTACAGTAACGCTGATCAGGGAAGAATCACCAAAGGTGCCGCTATGGCGATTAAATCCAGGGCACTGCTATACATGGCTAGCCCGCTGAATAACCCCGGAAATGATCCCCAGAAGTGGCAGGCGGCCGCCAATGCGGCCAAGGCCGTGATTGACCTGGGGCAGTATGAACTGTTTGATGATTACCGTACCATGTTCCTGGAGGAAAACATTTATAATCCGGAAATGATTTGGCAAAGGCCTTATAATCAGTTTGTGAGTTCTGAACGTGTTTTTGTGGAGTTGAGCTTATACCCCAATGGTTACAATGGTTTTGGACAGGTCCATCCCCTGCATAATCTGGTAGATGATTATGAAACCACCAATGGTTTACAACCCGAAGATGATCCTACTTATGATCCACAGGATCCGTATGTTAACCGGGATCCGAGGTTTTATGCCTCTATTCTGCATGATGGTGCTCCTTTTCAAGGCCGGGAAGTGGAAACCTTCTTTCCGGGTGGTCTAGACTCCAATGAGGGTCCCGTTTCTGCCTGGAACGCTACCCAGACAGGTTATTACCAACTGAAGTTTGCCAATGAGCGGATCGTAAATCCAAGTGGACAGAACATGTCCCAGACCCCCTGGACCCATTACCGGTATGCTGAAATCCTGTTGAATTATGCGGAAGCCAATTATTTTTTGGGTAATGAAGACCTTGCCAGGGAGTACCTGAACATGGTCAGAAAAAGACCCAGTGTAAACATGCCGGATATTACCGAGAGTGGCGAAGCACTGTTTGAAAGAATCGTGAACGAAAGGCGCATAGAACTGGTCTTCGAAGAACACAGGTGGTATGATATCCGTCGATGGGAAATTCTCCCCGAAGTTGCCGATAAGGACAGGACAAGGATGATCATCAGAAAAATGCCGGATGGCACCAAGGAATATGAAGTAGCCTTCTGGAAAACAGGAGAATATAACCCGGCCAACTATCTATTGCCCATCCCTCAATCAGAGATCAATAAAAATGGTATGTTAGAACAAAACCCGGGTTACAATGTAGCCCAATAATTAAGGCAAATTGGCCCTCTTAAATATGGGTACCCCTTCTGGGGTACCTATATTTGATGGCTTAAACAACTAGCCAAAAGATTACCAAAATAACCCATTTGATGAAAAAAAACCGCAGAAATTTTCTCCGATTAACAGGTATGACAGGTTTTGGCTTGGCAGGATCTGGTTTGTTGCCCCTAACTTCACAGGGGGCAGACCAATACTCAAAAAACCAATTGGATTCAATCGATAAATTTTCCGGCAAAAAACACCAACAGCACTTCAACATGTCCGGATTTGCAGCACCAAAGTTGGAAAAGGTAAGGATCGGATTCATTGGATTGGGCAACAGAGGACCGGCTGCAGTGGTAAGAATGAGTAAAATTGCCGGGGTTGAAATCAAGGCCTTGTGTGACTTAAGGCCTGAAATGGCCCTGAAGGCCAAGGAAAAAATTAATGACACTTCCCACGATCCGGTGATTTATTCCGGCCATCCCGAAGAATGGAAAAAACTCTGCGAGAGAGCCGACATTGACCTGGTATACATTGCCACCCCATGGGAGCTGCATACCCCCATGGCCTTATATGCCATGGAAAATGGCAAGCATGCCGCAGTGGAAGTGCCTGCAGCCATCACCCTGGAGGAATGTTGGTCCCTGGTAGAAACCTCAGAAAGGACCAGGCAGCATTGTATGATGCTGGAGAATACCTGTTATGATTTTTTTGAGTTGATGACCCTGAACATGGTCAGGCAGGGATTTTTTGGTGACATCATCCACGGGGAAGGGGCCTACATTCACGATTTTATCCCGGGGATATTCAGTAAGGAAAAATGGAACATGTGGCGTTTTAGGCACAATGCCAGCAGAAATGGCAACCTTTATCCCACCCATGGCCTGGGGCCGATTTGTCAGGCCATGAATATCAACAGAGGGGATAAGATGGAATTTCTGGTGTCGGTTTCCAGCAAGGACTTTGTGATGGGGGATATGGCCAAATCCCTGGCCAGGGAGGATGGTTTTTATGAACAGTTTGTCGGCAAACCCTACAGAGGGAACATGAATGTGACCACCATAAAAACCAATAAGGGAAGGACTATCATGCTGCAGCATGATGTGTCATCACCCCGGGTGTATTCACGGATTCACTTGCTTAGCGGTACCAAAGGAGCCGCGATGAAGTATCCCCTACCTGGTAGGATCTCTACCGGTCATGAAGCCTGGTTTTCTGAAGAGGAGATGAAGGCTTTGGAAGTAAAATACCAACCCGAAATAGTCAACAGGATCGGGGAACTGGCCAAAAAAGTAGGGGGACATGGCGGAATGGATTTTTTAATGGACTGGCGATTGATAGATTGCCTGAGGAACGGCCTTCCTTTGGACCAGGATGTTTATGATGCCGCACTTTGGAGCTCCGTTTTTCCACTTAGCGAATGGTCGGTAGCCAACCGCTCCAATTCGATAGATGTGCCCGATTTTACAGGTGGGTCCTGGCAGGTAAACGAGCCTGTGGATATTACCTTAGCCCGTGGAGGCAATACTGAAATCCGGTTATAGTTAAAAAAATAAAATCAATTCATCTCTCAAGTACCTATCTATGAAAAAAATATTATTACTGGGAATAGGTGTTTTATGGACCTTGTCCATGGCCCATGCCAGCATTCATCACCTGGAAATACCTTTTGGCTCACCCCATTCAACGGATAGTTTGCCGGATGTTTTGGCGGACAAAAAGGCAGATTTGTTGGGAAGTACCCTTAAAAGCGAGGCCATCTATCAGTTTGCCACCCATCAGTTGCCCAACAACCTGGATGAATGGAAAGAAAAGCGGGAAGAAATAAGGGAAAAAATAATCCAAAACAGTGGACTGAAAGATTACAGTGACCTTCCTTTGGACCTGAAAGAAACGGGTTCCGTCACTATGGACGGCTATACCATCAAGAACATATATTTCCAAACCATGCCCGGCATATATGCCACGGCAAACCTGTACATTCCCGATGGAGAGGGACCATTTCCCGCTGTGATCAATATGCACGGACATTGGAGGGAAGGGAAAGTGGCAGAAAGTGTCCAGTCTTTGGGCCATTCCTTAGCAAAAAACGGCTATGTATGTTTGGCCATTGATGCCTTTGGTTCAGGAGAGCGTACCACTATACATGGTGATTTTGAATACCATGGTGCTAATTTAGGTGCTTCTTTGATGAACATAGGAGAGTCATTGCTGGGGGTTCAGGTGACTGATAATATGCGGGCGGTGGATTTACTCACTTCCTTTTCCTTTGTGGATGCCGATAACCTGGGCGCTACCGGAGCCAGTGGAGGAGGGAACCAGACCATGTGGTTTGCTGCTTTGGATGAAAGAATCAAGGCAGCCATGCCGATCGTCAGTGTGGGCACTTTTGAATCCGCTGTCATGGGTTCAAATTGTGTGTGTGAACTGCTTCCGGGAGGGCTTGCTTTTACCGAGTCGGCAGGTGTACTGGCCCTCTACGCCCCCCGGGCATTAAAGATGTGTAACCATAAGCAGGACAGCAATCCCACCTTTTTTCCGGAGGAAATGTTAAGAAGTTATCATAATGCCAAACCTGTCTTTGAACTTTATGGTGTGGGAGACCATGTGGACTATGAGCTTTTTGACCTTACCCATGGCTATTGGAAAGAAGACAGGGAAGCCATGCTGGGTTGGTTTGACCTGCACCTAAAAGGCAAAGGAAATGGGGCATCCCGACCCGAAGGATCTTTTGAAACCCTGGACATGGAGCAATTATTGGTATTTCCAATAGGGGAGAGAAGCCCCTTGGTGATCAGCACCGATGAATACAGCAGGAAACGAGGAAATACCCTGAAGGATGAATATTTAAAAAAACCTTCCTTTGACCAGGGGGCATTGAAGACCCATTTAAAAAAGGTTTTAAAAATCGGAAAAGATCCGGAAATCAATGAAATTCATAAATTTACGCCAGTGCAGGACTGGGAGAGGATAGCGTTATATACATCCGATCAGAAATTAATTCCACTTCTGCACCATGCACCTAAAAATCCCGCCATGGGATATACCCTCATGGCCTATGCCAATGGGAAAAATGAAATTCCGCTCAATCGCCTGGAGGAAATAAAAAATAGTGGATCAGGCATTGTCATAGTGGAACTTTCGGGAACCGGGGAGGCGGCTTCCCAAAGAGATGTGACCACCACCAATCTGACTCAATTCCATACTTTGGCCCGTGCCCAATTATGGTTGGGAAAGACCATGTTGGGAGAATGGGTCGAAGAATTGGAATTGGTGTCCCGGTATTTAGAGGAAAACCTTAACCCATCAAAAATAGCATTTGAGGGTAACAAGGAGGCAGGTTTGGCCGCCTTGTTTTTAAGTGCGCTTGGGGAAAGTGACATCCAGCAACTCACCCTGAGAAACGTACCTGCCAGTTATGTATTTGATAACCGGGAACAAATCGATTACTTTAGTATGGCCATCCACTTGCCGGGGATTTTAAATTGGGGGGACATTTCCCTTGCTGCCGGATTATCGGGAAAGGAGATCACCTTTATTGACCCCGTCAGCATGTCCGGCCTTCCGGTTTCAGCAGGGAAATTACAGGAGGTGGAGCAGGAATTTGAAAAAACAAGAAAACTTTTAATTCAATCCGGAAAAACCAATTTCCAAAATTGAATCAATTAAGCCATCAATCAAATAAGGAGCATCAATCAAAGAAATATGGAAACTTTAAATCGGAGAAAATTTATCCAGCATACAGGACTATTGGCGGCATCCAGCCTATTGCCCCCCCTAACGGGATATGGTTACCACCGGGCTAAAAAAAGATTGGCCATGGTAGGAACGGGAGGCAGAGGGATCGGCATGTGGGGTACCTCTGTTCAGAATACCTATAATGATATCCTAGAGTTTGTCGGACTCTGCGATATCAATCCAGGAAGAGTGGCCTACGCCAAAAACCAAATGAAAGTTTCCTGCCCTGTTTACACGGATTTTGACAAAATGGTCAGGGAAACCAAACCGGATACGCTGATTGTCACCACCACTGACTCTACGCACCATGAATACATTATCAAGGGTTTGGAAGCGGGTATGACCGTTATTTCAGAAAAACCCATGACCACCGATGAACATAAATGCCAGGCAATTTTTGATGCCGAAGAGCGTACTGGAAACAAGGTCATTGTCACCTTTAACATGCGATATACCCCCTATGTGCAGGAAATTTGGGAGTTGCTTCGCAATGGGGAAATCGGGGAAATCAAGTCGGTAGATTTAAATTGGTACCTTGATACAAGCCATGGGGCCAGCTATTTTAGGCGTTGGCATGGGGAAAAGGAATTCGGAGGTACGCTCCTGGTACATAAAGCGACCCACCATTTCGATACCCTTAATTATTGGATGGATTCAGAGCCGGAAGAAGTCTATGCCTATGGATCCCTGGATTTTTACGGTAAGAAGAACAGCCCCATCCACCATTCCCATTGCAGGCCCTGTCCCCACAAATCCAATTGTAAATTTTATTGGGACATCACCCAAAACCAGGGGGCAATGGATCTGTATGTAGATCATGAAAAGCATGATGGCTACCTCCGTGATGGATGTGTGTTCCGGGAGGAAATTGACATCTATGATACGATGGCCGTACAATACCGCTACGCCAATGGGGTACCCGTCAATTATTCCCTTACCGCCTTTTCTCCTTATGAAGGTTTTCGCCTGGCCATCAACGGCACAAAAGGAAGATTGGATGCCTGGATTAAATCTTCCATGCCAACAGGCGTACCGGCTTATCAGGAAATCACCATTAGAAATTTATTCGGAAATGTAAACACCATACAGGTGATACCCCAATCCGGGGGGCATGGCGGCTCCGATCCCAGGTTAAAGGATAAAATATTCAGGTATCCCGATAGTCCTGATCACTACAAGCAATCTGCAGGGTCTAGGGACGGGGCGATGTCTGCCTTGATTGGAATTGCAGCAAGGAACAGTATTGAAACGGGAAAAATTGTACGAATTGAGGATTTGACCTCACTTCAACCCAGGGCAAAAAAGGCTTGATTTCAGGTTTATTTAATATCGAAAATCCGTAATCTTTCAAGGTTTTTTTAATAGGCAGGAACCTGTGAAAACCAAGGGTTAAAACCAGGAAGGTTTTATCGTTTTAAATCCAGCTAGGTATTGAAATATACGGCGGATTTAAGGTAATAATTAAATTTAATCCAAATGGGTGGAGGAAGGACAAAGGTTTTCATACAATTTTAATTGATCCCTTAATATGAAAATATGAACAATGATCGCAGAAATTTCTTAAAAATTTCAGGCATGGCCGGACTTGGCATGTCCGGATTGGGTGTTTTGGAGGGCTTTGCAGCAGGGGTCCCTATGCATACTGCAACAGGACAACAGGCAGAGCCATCCCGGTTTAATATCAACCCCTCCATGAAGGAAGCCTACCAAACGGCTTTAAATATCTTAAAACCCACCAATAAACAACTGGAGCATGGCCTTGAGCTGCACCGAAACGCCATGGTCATCGATTGTTACGGATTTATGCCACGGGCTGCACTGGATGGAGAAAGGATAAAAGCAGCTGTGGAGGACAGCGCTTCACCCCTCGAAATTCAGGATTTGCAGGAGGACATGTCCATGACCAGATTTGTTCAGCATGAAAGGGAAAAGGAAGAATTTATCAATGCCTGGAAAGCCTCCGGAGTAACCTGCGTCATTCAGAATGCTGGGGAGGAAGGAAATGAAATCAAACGCCTTTTAAAGCGATTGTCCCGATTCACTTATGCCACGGATTGGATGAAGGATTTTTTAGGGAAAGCGGTGGTGCCGCAAGATATTGTTAAAGCCAAAAATGAAAACCGTCATGCACTCTATTTTTCCGGAAACGGCGTTCCTATTCCCCAGGATTGGGTTTCTGTGGAAGAGGAGCTACGGTTTATCAGGGTATTTTTCCAACTGGGCATCCGGATGATGCACCTTACCTATAACCGCAGAAACATGATTGGAGATGGTTGCGGTGAAGAAAAAGATTGTGGTTTAAGTGATTTCGGAAGGGCGGTAGTAAAGGAAATGAACAGGGTAGGGGTAATTGTGGACATCTCCCATTCCGGGTGGGAAACGAGTTTGGATGCTGCCCAATTATCCGAAAAACCCATGGTGGCAAGCCATACTACCGTCAATTCCCTCCACGGCCATTTTCGGGCCAAGCCGGATAATGTCATCCGTGCCATTGCCGATACAGACGGTTATATTGGCATTTGTTGTATTCCCCGGTTTTTGGGGGGGAGTGGGGATATCGCCTCCATGATGCGGCATATTGATTACGTAGTTAAAAATTTTGGGGCAGACCATGTGGCCATTGGGACCGACGTGGCCTACACCTCCCAGTATGCCCGGGAGGAAAACAAAAAAATCCCCTCCTATAGAAGACCCCGAAACCGTTGGGAAGCGCTTTGGCCACCGGATGATTTTAAAGAATCCCCGGAAATGAGACAAAGTATGGCCTGGACCAATTGGCCATTGTTCACCGTGGGAATGGTCCAAATGGGCTATTCAGACCAGGATATCCATAAAATACTAAGCGGTAATGTGATGCGTGTAGCCAATAGGGCCTTGGCCTAAATTCAAAAAAAGGCTTTATCTATTGAACAAAAAAAACTTTAACAATTAAAGATGAACATGTACAACAACAGAAAAAATTTCCCCCGGGCCTTTTTTTTTCATTTCAGGATGGCATGGCTTTTCACCGCATTTTTTGTATTGACGGAAGTCGGGGCACAGGAAGACCTAAAGGTTTTTCAGGGCAATTGGATGCATTTTAGTGATGCGCCCAATTATCTTTACAAACATTTTTCAGAGGAGGCATTTGAATTGCTGAAGGCACGTAAAAAGGAGGTGTCTGAAATCACTACCCTTAAGGCATGGAAAGAAAGGCAGGAATGGATAAAAAAGCAATTGTCGGCTGTTTTGGGACCCTTCCCGCCAAAAACCCCTTTAAATTCTCAGGTTTTGCGACGCATGGAGAAAAATGGCTATGTGCTTGAACATATCATTTTTGAATCCCAACCGGATTTTTATGTTACTTCTACCTTATATATTCCCGATGGCATTCAGGGTAAGGCCCCTGTCATCATCTACTGTAGCGGACATACGGAGGAGGGCTATAGAAGCAGTACCTACCAAACGGTCATTTTGAACCTGGTCAAAAAAGGGTTTATGGTTTTTGCATTTGATCCGGTTGGGCAGGGAGAAAGGTTGGAATATTATGATGTAAATAAGGGGGGGTCAAAGATAGGAGGGGCTACCATGGAACATTCTTACCCCGGGGCCCAGGCTTTTATATCTGGGAAATCCCAGGCATGGTACATGACCTGGGATGGTATCCGGGCAGTGGATTACCTGCTTAGCCGGGCCGAGGTGGACCCAAAAAGAATAGGGATTACCGGGCGGTCCGGTGGAGGTACCCAGTCCTTCTACATCGCTGCCATGGATGATAGAATATGGGCTTCGGCACCTGAAAATTATATCACCAACTACACCCGTCTTTTTCAGACCATAGGGCCCCAGGATGCTGAACAGAATTTATATCAGGGTATCAAAATGGGACTGGATCATCCAGATTTATTAAGTGTTCGCGCCCCAAAGCCAACCCTTATGATCACCACTACACGGGATTTTTTCAATATTCAGGGTGCCAGGGAAACGGCTGCTGAGGTAGAAAACATTTATAGGGCCTATGGTAAGGAGCAGAACTTCTCCATGGTGGAAGATGATGCGGAACATGCCTCCACGCAAAAAAACCGCGAGGCCATGTATGCCTTTTTTCAACGTCATCTGAACTTGCCAGGTAGCGCACGGGATGAGGAAGTGGATTTATTGGAAGAGGCCGACTTAAAAGTCACGCCAACAGGACAATTGGCCACCTCCTATAGAGGAGAAACGGTCTTTAGTCTCAATAAAAAAAGCACACCTGAACCCCCTAAAATTGGATCAAAAAATTCCGGAACTACCCAAGCCCTCACCCATTCAGTGAAAGCGGCCAGGCAACTTTCAGGATTCAGGGAAATCAGGGAAAGCAGTGAACCCGTATTGACAGGCCGGATTCAAAAGGACGGTTACCATATAGAAAAATATTTTGTTAAAGGAGAGGGAAACTACCACATTCCTTTCCTTTTGATGGTGCCGAAAGTAGCCAATCAAAAAGCGGTTTTGTATATTTCATCTGTTGAAAAATCAGAAGAGGCAAGGCCAGGAGGAGAAATGGAAAGTCTGGTTAAGAGGGGTTTCACAGTACTTTCTCCTGACTTATTGGGCTATGGAGAAGTGGGTAAACCCAGGCCATCTGCCCCGACTAATTTTGGTCACACTTCCTTTAACCTTTGGTTTGCGGCACTTCAGGTGGGAAGAAGTATAGTAGGGTTACAGGCTGGAGACATGGTTCGGCTGGGCAGGGTTTTAAAAAATACTTTTGAGCAAGTAGAAGTTTATGGTTTGGCCAAAAATGAGTTGGGGCCTTCACTATTGCACGCCGCCGCTTTTGATCCGGTGTTTGTGGGGATCGCCCTGGAGAATTCGCCTGCCTCTTACAAGACCCTTGTAGATCACCGTTTTTATCTGACATCCTATATTTTGGGAGCGGTTCCTGCCTCTTTGATGCAATATGATCTCCCCCTATTGGCTGCCAGCCTGGCACCAAGAAAACTCCTTCTAATCCAACCCAAAGCGGGTACTGGGGAGGAGATGGGGTCTGATACATTTCAGGAAAGCTATGCGGTGGTAACCACTGCTTATAATAAATTGGGTGCAAAAGACCAATTAAAGGTAAAACAAAATATTTCAAACGAAGAACGAAATGGTTTATTTCTGGAATGGCTCGAATAAGGGTTTTATCTGATTATAATTTTTTTTAAGCGGTCAGATGCCTGCCCCGTCCCGATAAATCGGGATTCGGGGGAATCTCGCACCTGCCTGCCGGCAGGCAGGCTCGATTTCATGAGGTGAAAAGCACTATCCAGGGTATTCTTTTACATTTAACTTTAACGTATATATTTTATGAAAATAATTCAATCTAAAAACCCAAAAGAATTAGGAGAAGCTGCCGGAAAAGCAGCAGCCTCACAAATCAAAGAAGCCATCCAAAAAAAGGGACATGCCAACGTAATCCTGGCTACAGGGACGAGCCAGTTTGAGACCTTGAATCAACTGATAAAGGAAGACATTGAATGGGGAAAAGTAACCGCATTTCACCTGGATGAGTACATCAACATTCCCATCACCCATCCTGCCAGTTTTAGGAAATACCTCAAAGAAAGGTTTGTGGATCAGATAAGTAAAATTGGGAACATTCATTATATCGATGGAGAAAATGATCCGGAGAAAGAGTGCCAGAAGCTGGGAGCAATCATTTCCAGACACCCCATTGACCTGGCCTTTGTAGGCATTGGTGAAAATGGCCATTTGGCCTTTAATGACCCCCCTGCGGATTTTGAAACCGAAAAGCCCTATCTGGTGGTGGACCTGGATATTCCCTGTAGAAAGCAGCAGATGAACGAAGGATGGTTCGATTCCCTGGAAGAAGTACCCAAGCGAGCCATAAGCATGTCCATCAAGCAGATTTTAAAATCTAAATATATCTTTTGTTCCGTTCCTGATGAAAGGAAGGCCCAGGCGGTAAAAGATTGTTTGGAAAATGAAATCAGTAACCTTCATCCAGCCAGTATTTTGCAAAAACATTCTTCCTGTGCGGTTTATCTGGATGAAGCCTCCGCATCCTTATTATCCATCAAAATAGAGAAATAGGCTGCCTTCGACGCCGCTCAGGCACCGGATGCATCATAGGCATCGGCTTAGGCTCTGTAGACAGCAGAACGTCATTGGTAGCACAGCGAAGCGATCCGAACCGGAGCGGCAGCGTAAGGATTTTGCGGATCGCTGAAAGAGTACGGCGGTTTCCAGAGAAGCTATTAAACGCAGACTGCCACGTCGCTCCGCCCCTCGCTGTGACGATACATCGGCTCATCAAAAAGTCGACAGGTGGATAGGTTGATAACCTATCATCTAACTAAACGTCTATCTTCATGATAATCTGACATTTGTTATCAAATTAGCTAATAAGAGCACTGCTCATTGATGAACTGATTCGATTATAAAATAGTACGAATTATGGGTGCTAATCCTTTCCTAAGCAAATGGGTAATTCCCTGATAACGCAAAGCATCTAAGAATCAACCTAAATCTCATTTTCAGCGACTCCCCCTTTTAAAGGGGGCTAGAGCCTGTCCCGATTTTTTTTCGGCAGGGATTTCAACGGGAGACATCAACTTATAACGCATTGATATTTGGGACGTTGGCGAAAAAATCCCCCATACCCCCTTATTAAGGGGGATTTACCTACTCTGACTTTTTCTGTGTCTATTTTAAGGAGGGTACTGCATGGCAAAATAAACGTCATCTAGAATCGAACTCAGGTTATTCCATGTCCGAACATCCGGAGTTCTATTTAGAAAACGGTGAATTGGTATGGAAGGGTGAAGGAAAGCCTCCCTTGGAAACCAAAATTTTCGTTAAAAGTACAGACCGCGCAGGACAGACAATTAATAGGGAGCTCGTTCTGTTACTTGAAACATCGGCTCAAAATGATGTACAGATTTATCCTAATCCGGCAAATTCCATCGAGAATATTCATTTTCGGCTTGCGAAAAGTTCACAGGTAACAATTAGAATATTTGATGTAAAGGGTCGACAGGTTTTTGTAGAGACAAGTAATCAGGAAGCAAGTTTTACAAGAACCTTGGAGATTAATGGATATAGCGCGGACCTGTACCATGTCATTATTCAAATCGACCACCATTTTATATCTAAGCCACTTTTAAAAAATCAATGGAATTAATGATGGGACCATCCTTTTTTTACAAATGTTGAAAGAGGGATTCTTGATTTTGGGTGATTTCTAAGGCAAAATATCCCAGATAAACGGGAAAAAATTTATTTTTCCAAATTTTAAAGGATTAGGCAGTGTTTATGTTACAGGCACGGAATTTTGGAATGTACCCTTAATGAATGGTGAATGGAATAAATCCGGACCAATAGAGGCATTCCCTGTGAACTGAATTGATGGGCCATTGCAGACAAGTGATTTTTTTATGTTCCTTTCCTTTTTCATGGCATGGACATTGCTAATTCAATCAGGAATAGAAAAACTTCAGATATCTATACAGCATTAAATGAAGCACAAGGCCAAATAGCGAATTCTGGCCAATTTTTTCACAATTAAAACAGATAAGAATTTTAATTATATAGTAATTTCCTCTACCTTGTAAGACATATTTTACTTTAGTTTTTAGGTAAAATAAGAATCCTTAAAACGAACACGTTTCACGTCTCACTCACCTATAGGATGCATTATTTACATAACTGCAACCATCTCTTAATAGTTCTCTTCGGGGTCAATTAAGCCTTTAATGCCGATCACCGACTAAAATTTAAAATAATGTCAAATCAAAAAATAAATGAACTGATTAAATTAAATGATGAGCTGGAAAATTACTTCAAAAACACCATCATTCCCCAATTATTTGTGGATGCCAATTTGAGGCTGCGGAAGTTCACCCCTCCGGCCATGAAGCAATTTAATTTTTCTTCTGAAGATATTGGAAAATCTTTGGAAGACTTAAATGACAATATCCGCTATTCGACCATTATTGATAATGTCATGGAGGTTATGGATGCCGGAAAAATTTATGAGAAGGAGATCCAAACTACTGATTTTAGGTGGTTTCAGATGAACATTATTCCCTACCTGGTTGAAAAAACAAATAGGTCTGACGGGGTGATTATTACATTTATAGATATTACAGAGCGGATCAAGGTATTAAAAGACCTGGAAAGGCTTAATGCATCGCATGAAACATTTATTTATTCCGTTTCCCATGATCTTAAAGGTCCGCTTTCAAATATTGAAGGACTCATCAACCAATTGACCATCAACTCAGATCATATTAAGAAATGGAAAGAGCAAGATTTTGAAGACCATAAGTTAACAAAGGCCTTACTTGAGGAATCCATCACTTCGATGAAAGATATTATCAGCGAACTCTCCGAAGTAATCAAGATTGAAAGTAATTTTAAGGAAGAAGTGGAGGCGGTAAATATTGAAAGCCTGATCAATCAGGTGAAAATGGTTGTCAGGGATCAGATTAATGAGAGCAATGCCATTATCCATGTAGATATCCAGGAGCCGGAAATAAAATTTTCCAGAAAAAATCTCAGAAGCATCTTGTTTAATCTTTTGAGCAATGCCATTAAATATAAAATTCCAGATACCAACCCTATCATCCATATAAAAATTGAAAAGGAGGACGGAATCACTCATATTTCCGTAAAAGATAATGGAATTGGGATAGATGAGGATAAACAAAAGCTTATTTTTACGCCCTATACGCGATTGGTTAAAAATGTGGAAGGGACAGGTATCGGTTTATACTTTGTGAAAAAAATCATTGAAAATGAAGGTGGAAGGATTACTTTTAAAAGTAAGCCGGGAGAGGGATCAGAATTTGATATTTATCTGAAAACCTAATCAATTCCGGCAATCCTCAGTCCTCAATCATTATTCTTTTGAATTAATCAAATTTTATTGCTTACTTTAGGCTTGACCTTAAAATTAAATTAGCAATAAACATGACACCCCCTAAAAAAGAAGCATCAGGAAATTCCCGAAGATCATTTATCAAGAATGCGGCCATTGCCTCCTCAATTTTAATTGTCCCCCGCCATGTTTTGGGCGGTGTAGGTTATACTGCCCCCAGTGACCAACTGAATCTGGCGGCTATTGGTGCAGGCGGAAAAGGTGCCAGTGACATCATGAATGCTTCCGTCAAAGGTCGGGAAAATGTGGTAGCACTATGCGATGTCGATTTTTCAGGTTCTGCCAGTAAATCGGTGAAAAATTTCCCCAAAGCCAAACGGTACCATGATTACCGGGAAATGCTGGACAAGGAAAAGGACATTGATGCCGTAACCATTTCTACTCCAGACCATGTGCATGGACCTGCAGCAGCATACGCCATGGAAAGAGGTAAACACGTATATGTGCAAAAACCATTGACTCATAATATCCGTGAAGCCAGAATGCTTACCCAAATGGCCAGAGATGAAAAAGTGGTTACCCAAATGGGTAACCAGGGAGGATCCAATCCCCTTCTTGGCATGGTCCAAAAATGGGTGGATTCAGGAAAGCTGGGTAAAATCTCCAAGGTGGAGGTATGGACCAACCGACCTGTTTGGCCACAGGGAGGCCCATTTCCACAACCCGAACCCAGCAAAAAACCCGAGGATCTCAAATGGGACCTTTGGCTGGGACCTTCAGAAGAAATTCCCTATACGCCCAATCTTCACCCATTCTCATGGAGAGGCTGGTGGGATTATGGTACCGGTGCCTTGGGAGATGTGGGTTGCCACCTCATTGATATTCCATTCAGAACCCTGGGGCTTCATTATCCCACAGATGCGGAATGCAGTGTGGGCTCAGTGTATACCGACATGTGGACAGCGGATTACCATCCCAAAGGATGCCCGGCTTCTTCCTTTATTACCCTGAACTTTGACGCTACCGACAAAAGCAAATCACCCATTGAAATGAGCTGGAGTGATGGAGGGATTAGGCCATCTCACCCAAAAATCATTCCTGCCGACCATGATATAGGAGGTGGCAACAGTGCCAATGGTGTGCTGATCATCGGTGAAAACGGGATCATCTCCACCAATATCAATGACAGTTCTCCCCTGATGCCCAAGCTTTATATGAATGATGGCACCACGGAATTCGGTCCTGAAAAAGAAGACAATTCCGAACCCGAATACGGACACCAGCGCCTGTGGGTAGATGCCTGTAAAGCCGGATTTAACAGCAAGGAACACAAAGGGTTAACTTCTTCCTTTGATTATTCCGGGCCGATGACAGAAACTGTTTTGATGGGCAACCTGGCCATTCGCAGTTATATGCTAAGGAGGGAAAACAGCAACGGCAAAATGGAGTTTTATGGCCGGAGAAAATTATTGTGGGATGGTGAAAACATGAGAATCACCAATTTTGAAGATGCCAACCAATTTGTGGGAAGAAATTATAGAGAAGGATTTAAAGTATAGTGAATCAGTTTTTTCCATCAGTTTGAATAACCCCTTCAAAGAATGGGCTCTTTGGAGGGGTTATTTGTTTTAAGCAATGAACATACTAATATGGGAATACTGGGAGGTCAATAAGGAATAAGAGGTGATGATCCCCTTCATGAATTTTTCAGAAATTCCAGGGCGATGCGGTTAAAGGCTTCTGGTTTTTCCACATTGACCACATGGCCACAGGAAGGGATCACTTCCAAGCGTGCGGAAGAATGATCCTTTACAAGTTTGGTGATGGTACCCAGAAACATATAATCTTCCTCGCCCATAAGGTACAAGGTAGGGACTGGAATTTCTTTGATCCTGAAAAAGGCCAGGAGAGGATTCACCTTGGAAGCAAGTGTAAACCACCGGATAAATTCTTTTTGATAAAGTTTTTTGGCTTCCTGCACAAAAAGATTACGGGAAGCTTTATGGTTCTTTCTAGGCATGATGATAAAGGCAAACAGTTTATAAAGTAGCAGATAGGGAAGGAGCGATTTCAGCAATATGCCCATTCGCATCAGAATCTGTCCCCTCACATTTAGCTTCATGATGGCACCGGCCAGGATCATACTTTGCACCCTTTCGGGATGTCTTTCCGTGATTTCCCGGATGATTATGGTTCCAAGGGAAATTCCCACAAAATGGGATTTCTGGATATTTAGATGGTCTAATACTTCCATCACTTCATCCCCTAGTACCTCAAAAGTATATTTTTTCAGTTTCTCGTAGGCATGGTCTTTGGATTTCCCATGACCCCGGAGGTCTACCAATAAGACATTGAAAGATTTTTTAAAATCCCGGATCTGTTTGTACCATATGGCACTGCTCCCCCCTGCTCCATGGACAAAAGTTACCCAAGGTGAAGATTCGTCTAAAATATAGGTTGTATAATGAAGCATCAGGTATAAAACTCCTTTTTGCCTCTTAAGGTTTAAAATGCCAACAGAATAAAATACCTGCCCTCACCAATCCTACTTGATTACCTGATCCGTCCTGAAATTTATCCGTCGTTCTAAGCACTTTACACTCCTTTTTCCTGTCGATGGCAATTTCAGCGGGGAAAAGATTAAACTTCACAAAAAAGCATAGATGGAATTTCTGTTTTTCCTTGTAAGTTTAACCCTTAAAATCAGATTTCCGAAATCAAAAGTTCCTCAATAAGCTTGATATGAAGTCCTTTGGCCCATTTGTGAAATTGGTAAATATCCTTTCTCTGGATGTAGTGCTGGGGGCCTGTGGAGGCATGTACTTTTTTTCGAAATTGATGAAAGTATCCCCCAACTGGAAAATATATGTCCTTTTGGCCATGGCAGTTTGGGCCATCTATACCTTTGATCACCTGCTGGATGCATACCTGGTAAAGGGAAGGGCCCACACTGAAAGACACTATTTTCACCAAAGACACTTTAATCCCCTGGTCTTTATTTTGGGGCTTGTCGTGGTATCGGGTTTAACAGCAGCTTATTTGTGGGTGGATTGGGACAGGATTTTTGCTGCGGGCCTGATTCTGGGTGGCCTGATTATCGGCAACATGGTGCTGCTGCGATGGTCAGGCAAATGGTTTGTACTGATCAAAGAATTTTCCATCGCCTTGTTGTATGTTGGGGGAATTCTACTGGCTCCCATCTCGCTTTTGGATATGGCCTACAGCCCTGGATATTGGATGTTTTTTGCAATGGCCTACTTTATCCTGGCCTGTTACAATCTGATTTTATTGTCATGGATGGATAAGGATTCTGACAGCAGGGATGGACATTATTCTATCCTGACTGTTTTGGGGGCTCAAATAACGAGGCAATTATTATGGATCCTTTCCATTTTGGGTTTGGCTTACATCCCGTTTCTATTCCTGTTTTTACCTTCCTATTATCATGTGTTTACGCTATTATGGACCATGATGTGGATTGGGCATATCATCATATTTTTGGAAAGCCCCCTGGATATTTATCAAGCCAGGCAAACCCTGGAAGGTATTTTCTTGTTGCCGCTTTTGTTGGTGTTTTTATAAAATTATCCCATGAGTCAATCACCCCTACCAAACAGGCCGTTAAAAGATGCATACCGATTATTGTCACCATTGTATGATGGGCTGGCAGGGATGGTATTGGGAAAAAGCTTCCTTTCCAGCCCCTATTTGTTTTTGGATACCATCCGAAGTGGCAATCAGGTATTGGTGTTGGGAGGGGGAACCGGAAAAAACCTCCGGGAAATTTTGAACCAAACCGGAGCTTCCGGAAAGGTATATTATTTTGAATCCTCATCCAGTATGTTGGCCCGGGCAAGGAACAGGTTAGGCCCGGAACAAAGGGTAAAGGTGGAATTCATCCTTGCCAGTGATTTTAAAAAGATCCCAATCATGCAGGCAGATGTCATCATCACCCAATATTTCCTGGATTTATTGGAGGACAAAGACCTGGTATTGCTTTTTCGTCAAATCCAATCAAGGACGAAAATGGGATGTAAATGGATATTTGTCGATTTTTTTCCTGAAAGGAAGAAAATAAAATGGACCCAACTGATGATTACTGTTTTCAGGCTCATGACCGGTCACCGCCGAAAGGACCTTCCGGAATATGAACCATATTTCCGTCATTTTGGATGGGAAAAGCAAAAAGAAAAAACACTTAAAGGAGGCTGGATAAAAGCCAGGCTTTATCAGCGAATGGCTTTTTCCATCAACCCAAAAATCAGTTCGTTAAAATAGGCACCATTGTATGGGCCATAAAGGTTCATGTCCCGGACTTCATAATAGGGCTCCATATAATATTTATCTGGAGTAATATAACCGATATATCCACCGTTAAAGGTGGTCACGATAAGGTTTAAGCCATGGGTAGCCGCCCATTTTTCCCAATTTTCATAAAATACACCGGAAATTTCACCACTGGAAGAAATCATCAGGGTATTTCCCAGTTGGACGATGTCAAAATAGGCGGGGTGATCCCCAAAAACCCATTTGAATATCCAGGGCCTTAGACGGTACTGGTTGCTGATCCGATAATGGGGAGACCTGAGCTGAAGGGCTAACCTGCCGGTTTTTAAAGTAGACGTATTGTCGGTCTGTTCCTGCTTCGGTTGGTTTCGAATCACTTCATTCAATTGGGAAGCGTAAAGTTTCACTCCATTAATATCTTTTTGACGGATGATGGGTCGATGGCTCCCTACTGCTCCGGCGGCATAAATGGAAAGGTCTACCTGGTCTTCTTGCCGTAGCTGGGTTAGGTAATGGGGATAATCTCCGGAGAGACCCATAAATTGGCTGTTTAGGCAGGTGGCATGGGCACTGTAGGTGAGGAAAGAGCAGGTTTCGCCGGTATTGTTTTTAAAATTCATTTGACGGATATAAGGATCTACCGGATCCCCAGGTACTAACCTGTTGGCCACAAAATCGCCGGCGTATATTTTTTTGTATTCCAGACTTACGGTATCCATCTTTTGTAGGGCATGCGCCAAAGCTTCAAGGGTTTTTTCTTTCAGTAACGAGACCACTTTTTCATTCCAACCTCCCATGGCCACTTCCCCAATTAATCCCTGAACGGTTCCCCCCATGCCACTATGGGTATGGGTGGCGGTGAAATATACATGCTGGATAGTTAAGCCGCTGGCTTTAATCGCTTCTTCTATGGTTTTGGCCAGCGCTGGATGGACAATCAACAATTCGTAATTCAGCAGGGCAATGTTCAGCTTTCCATTGCCAAAAATGAGGGCTTTAACAAAACTGCTGTCCTGGACAAATTCATAATTCCCTCTTGGTTTGTAGGCTACCAGCGGGACAGGTTCTTTTGGGGTAATGTTGGCGAGTGCCCATCCTGCCTGGATATGTCCTTCATCGGAAGTCTCCAAGTGAAGTTGCTCCAAGTCGTTCATGGTGGCCCGGTAATAGGGCATTTGCCGATAGGGCGTCCAGTCCACGGGAGTAACCAGGACCGCCAATAGCAATAATAATAGAATGATGATTCCAAAGGTAATTTTTAGGAATTTCCTCATGCTTAATATGGAAAAAAGAAGGGGATTGGGTTGGTTTTAACCTTTATATTCAAAAGTGCCATATTTACTGATCAAGGTTACTTTTTTGCCTTCTCCCGGTTCCACCCTGCCAATGATTTTAGCCTCTACCCCAAAGGAGTTTGCGATTTTTATGATGGCTTCGGCCAGTTTTTCTTCCAGGTATATTTCCATCCTATGGCCCATGTTAAAAACTTTGTACATTTCTTTCCAGTCGGTGCCACTTTCTTTTTGAATGAAATCAAAAAGGGGAGGAGTGTCAAAAAGGTTGTCTTTGATCACATGGAGTTGATCAATAAAATGCAGCACCTTGGTTTGTGCTCCGCCGCTACAATGAACAAGGCCATGAAGTTGAGGCCGGAATTCTTTTAAGATTTGGGCCATGATGGGCGCATAGGTTCTGGTTGGGGATAGGACCAGTTGGCCCATATCCAAAGGAGTGCCTGGTGCAGGATCGGTGAGCTGGTAAGATCCGGAATAAACCAGCTCAGCAGGTATATTGGGATCAAAACTTTCAGGGTATTTTGTTTTCAGATTTTGGTGAAAAACATCGTGCCTGGCGGAGGTAAGGCCATTGCTGCCCATTCCTCCGTTATAGGTATTTTCATAATGGGCCTTGCCGAACGAAGAAAGGCCCACAATCACATCGCCTGCTGCTATTCGGTCATTGGAAATGACATCTTCTCTTTTCATACGACAGGTGACCGTGCTGTCCACAATGATGGTCCTGACCAGGTCCCCTACATCGGCGGTTTCCCCACCGGTGAGAATGGCATTCACCCCGTTTTCCCTTAGGACTTCCAGAACTTCTTCGGTACCGTTGATGATTGCGGCAATGACGGCTCCGGGAATCAGGTTTTTGTTTCTGCCTATAGTGGAAGAAACCAGAATGTTATCGATGGCACCTACGCAGAGCAAATCATCGATGTTCATGATAATGGCATCTTGGGCGATTCCCTTCCATACACTTAAATCACCGGTTTCCTTCCAATAAAGGTAGGCCAGGGAGGATTTGGTCCCTGCCCCATCGGCATGCATGATATTGCAATAGGCCGGATCATTCCCCAAAAGGTCCGCTACAATTTTGCAGAAGGCTTTTGGGTATAGGCCTTTGTCAAGATGTGAAATGGCCTGGTGAACATCTTCTTTGGAGGCGGAAACACCCCGCTGCATGTACCTTTCATTCATAATCACCGGAAGAAAAATTGATATGCGCCAAATATAGGGATTTTAGTCCGTGATTTCTATTACCTTAAACTCTGTCCTTCGGTTGATCTGGTGCTCTTCCTCTGTCTGGGCATCTTCAATAATCAATTGCTGTTCACCATAACCCCTGGCTTCCAGGCGTTCCCTGTCAATTCCCTGGGAAACGATGTATTCAACGGCAGATTCTGCTCTTCTTTGGGAAAGATCCTCATTGTATTCATCACTCGCTCTGGCATCCGTATGGCTGCTGAGTTCAATGCGTATCCCGGGATTGTCTTCCAGAATTTTAACCAGCTTGTCCAATTCGATGGCCGCATCCGGCCTTATCTCCGCCTTATCCAGGTCATAATAAATGTTTTCCAATACGATCGCTCTTTCCAAAACCAATTGCTCCAATATAATCGTGGTATCAAGATTGACATTGGTGACATCCTGTATCAGTTCATCAGGGGAAGGTGTTTTTCCAACCGTACTGTAGGAGATGCTTTTGGTAAAATAACCATTTTTGGAAGCGATCATGGTGAAATTGTCATCAGGCTGCAACTGGAACCGGAGCCTTCCGTTTTGACTTGAGAAATTGCCATCTATGGTCTGGTTTTCGGCATCATACAATACAACCCGGGTTTGGGGAAGGATTTTTTCCTCTCCTTCCACCGTTTTTTCTTTGGTGAGCACATTCAGGAATACATTGACCACTTTGGGCTTGGGCGTAAAGTCCTTGAAAAAATAAATGTCATCATCGCCTTTCCCCCCTTCTCTGTTGGAAGTGATAAATCCTTCTTTGGGATAATCGGTGAAGAAAATACCGAAATCATCAGCAATGGAGTTGAAATTGGCCCCCAGGTTTTTAACAGTAGTTTCACCTTCTTTTTCCTGAGCTACAAAAATATCCAGTTTGCCATATCCCGGATGGCCATCGGAGGAAAAGTAAAATTCCCCATTTTCCAACGGCCGGGGAAACATTTCATTGCCCGCGGTATTGATAACAGGACCTAAGTTTTGGGGGTTTCCGAAATCGCCGTTGGCCAATTTGGTAGCCTTATACAAGTCGGTTCCACCATGCCCTCCCGGCCTGTTGGAGGAAAAATAGAGGGTTTCCCCATCCGGACTAAAAGCCGGTGTGGAATTCCAATAAGAAGCCTCCTCATTCAATGGCATAAATATAGGTTCCGTAAATCCTCCGCCTCTGAAATAAGAGGCAAAAAGACTTACATCTGGAAGGTCTTTGCGGGAAGTGGAATTGCCCCGGGCATAAATGATGGTGTTTCCATCAGGGCTGATGGCAATGGTGCCCTGGTTGAGACCGGTTTCATTCCGGAATTCGGGCATGGGCTGCACGTTTTGTACGTCTACGTTGAGGCCTTCAGCCCGAGCCCGGAACAATTGGGTATAACCCTGACCTGTAGCTGTATAGGTGCCTCCAGCACCCCTGGAACTGGTAAAATATATAAAGTCATCACTTAATACCGGACCATAATCTAGCCCCGAGGTATTCAGCAATTCATAATTTTCCAATTTATGGTTGGGAAAAACAGGTTCAATTTCATCAATGGCCTTAATGTTTTTGATTTCCTTATCGGCCAATGCCACTTTTTCATCATCCATGGTCCAGTTTTTGGAAGCCTCAAAAGCCGAAATGGCTTCCTCATATTGGCCTTGGTTTTTTAAGCTTTTACCCCTGTAATAGTGGTTTTCAAAACTGTCTTCATCTTCCAATAATTTTTCATAATAATCCGCAGCTTTCTCTACCCGGTTGGAAAGGCGATAGCTTTCGGCAATATAATAATTGGCTTCAGGATTGTCAGGTTCCTTTTCCAGCACCTGGGAAAAAGATGAAATGGCCATTTGGTATTCTCCGGCACTGAATTGGTTTTGGGCTTTCTGTTGCAAACTGGTGCAGGCGGCAAACATCAGAAAGATGAAAAGAGCTGACAAATAACCACGTATCATATATAAATCCGTTTTTTCTTTCATCTGTTTATAATTTTTTTTCAGCGGACAGATGGAATCTCGCACCTGCCTGTCGACAGGCAGGTGGTTATTAATCACCCCTTTGTGTGTCGCTTGCGTCATGCTCGATTTCATGCTATTGTAGTGCTGCGGTATTATTGGGCAAAATACCGTTTTAACCAGCTGTCCCTTGCCGGGATAAGCCAGTTTTCTTCCAAATCCGCTATTGTATTTACACTTGGATTGAATACGTCACTTTCTTTTTGCAGTTGTCCCTGCAAGATGTGCTTTTTAATATCTGGAAGGAAAGCCACCTTTACCTGATCCTCACATAGATATGATATTTTTCCGCTGTCCAAAAGGTTAACATTTAATTCCGACTCAATTTCCCTCAATATGCGGATAGAGCTGTCAATGGAACAGCCGCTGGCCCCCAAACCACTTTCGTCAACAGCCAATATGATGAATTGATCATATTGAAGGTCAAAGGAACTGGGCATGTTGGTGCCATGTGTATGCCATTGATTACAAAAAGCCACCAGTTTGGCAATGATCAGGGTTTTTTCCTGCTCACTGAAAGGCCTATCCGACTGATAGATCCAGATCCTGGATGATTTTGGCATTTCTTCAAAAGATAAATACATAATTGTTAATCCTGTGTTTTTTTAATTTACTGTTTCTACCTGTTTCCCTGTCATTTACACGGAATATTTTTCAAGTCAATGTACCGGGTACATGGGTGAATAATGTTAACAGGTACATGGTTTGAATTCCTCTTGGAGCAATGCCTTTATATTTAACGGCAATTGCCCCGTTAATGATACAAAATAATGCGTAAGATCATTCATATACTCCAAAATATTTGAAGGCTTATTCTTCGTCTGCTTCTGGAATCCTATCCTAAAATGACCCTTTTTTTAATGGATTCAAAGGTCCTGATCTTTTGCAATGAGTTCGGCAAGGTCCAATACCTTGATTTCATTTTCTTTTTCCATGTTTTTCACTCCATCCGACATCATGGTAAGACAAAAAGGACAACCTACGGCGATGGTTTTTGCTCCTGTCTCCATCGCCTCTTCGGTTCGTTCTATATTAATTTCTTTCTTCCCGGGTTCTGGTTCTTTAAACATCTGGGCACCTCCGGCACCACAGCACAATCCCTTGCTTTTGCAGCGTTTCATTTCTACCAATTCCATATCCAGGGCTTTGATCACCTCCCGGGGAGCTTCATAAACATTGTTGGCCCGACCCAAAAAGCAGCTGTCATGAAAAGTGATTTTTTGTCCCTTGTAGTTTCCGCCTCCCTTCATGACGATCCTGCCTTCATTGATCAGCTGCTGCAAAAATTGGGAATGGTGCAACACCTCATAATTCCCGCCCAGGGAAGGGTATTCATTTTTTAGGGTATTGAAACAATGGGGGCAGGCCGTCACTATCTTTTTAACCTGATACCCATCCAGTACCTGGATATTGCTTAGGGCCTGCATCTGAAACAAAAACTCATTGCCCGCACGGCGTGCCGGATCTCCGGTACAGGATTCTTCCTCTCCCAAAACCGCAAACTGGACACCTACCTTGTTTAATATTTTCACAAAGGCCAGGGTCACTGCTTTGTAGCGGTCATCGAAGGAACCGGCACATCCTACCCAAAATAATACCTCCGGATTTTCACCGGAAGCTTTTTTTTCGGACAGGGTAGGAACTTGATAAGTATCACTCATTTTTTTCTTTATTTTTCAGTGTTTTTGCCCAATTAAACCGATCGGTAGGTGCAAATTTCCAGGGGGCGAAATTGGTTTCTATATTTTGAAACATGGCGTTCCATTGTGCTGGGCTACCACTTTCTTCCATCGCAACATATCGTCGCATCTGAAGGATTATGGACAGGGGATCAATATTTATCGGGCAGGCTTCCACGCAGGCATTGCAGCTGGTGCAGGCATTGATTTCCTCTTTGCTGATATAATCCCCCAGAAGGGATTTGCCGTCTTCAAAGGTGTTTTTCCCGGATGGGATATTTTTGCTTATTTCCTCCGCACGGTCCCTGGTGTCCATCATGATTTTTCGGGGAGAAAGTTTTTTTCCTGTGAGGTTGGCAGGACATTCTGCGGTACATCTTCCGCATTCCGTACAGGAAAAAGCGTTCATGATGTTGATCCAGGAGAGGTCTGTAGCGTCCTTAGCTCCAAATCTGGCCATTTCAACAGGTGGTTCCGAAGGATTATCTGTGGGCATGCCCAGCATTGTTTTTACTTCCCGGGTCACCTCGTCCATATTGTTCATTTTACCCTTCGGCTCTAAGTTGGAATACCAGGTATTGGGAAAGGCAAGAAAAATATGGAGGTGTTTGGAATAGGTGACGTAGATGGCAAATACCAATATCCCTAAAATATGAAACCACCAGGCCGACCTTTCAATGATTACCAATGTGGTATCATTCATGCCTTCAAAAATCCCACTGATGCTGCCGCTGATCAGTAAATGGCCTGTTTCCAAATAGCCTTCTACCCCTCGGGAAGCCAATATTTGATCGGTAGCATTCATGGTCAGGATAGCAACCATCAATAATATTTCAATCCAAAGGATCAGGTTGGCATCCAAACTGGGCCATCCTTTAAGCTCGCTCATTGTCAGCCTGGGCACCCTGGTGATGTTTCGCCTGACCAGAAAGGCCACACAGGAAATTAATACCCCCAAAGCCAACCATTCAAAAATATTCATGGCCACCGTATAAAAACCCCCCAAAAACGGAGCAAATATTCGGTGGCTGCCTGTTAATCCATCGATGATAAATTCCAGGACTTCCAGATTGATGATGATGAAGCCTACATAGATGATCAGGTGCAAAAGGGCTGGTCCGATCCTTTTAAACATCTTTTTTTGTCCAAAGGCGATCAGGGCAACTGTTTTCCATCTTTGTGGTTTTTGATCATTTCTTTTTTCGGGTTGGCCCAGAAATATGGTTTTTTTCAGATAGGCAATTCTCCGGAATATGATGTATCCGGCAACTAAAAATACCACCAAAAAAAGGAGTTGAGGTAATATACTCATATTGAATGCATTAATCTGATCCGCCT
>JBBDSB010000433.1:0-5087 GCA_040905205.1 Cyclobacteriaceae bacterium | reverse complement strand
CGTAAATGCCGGATTATCGCAGATAAATACCCTTGCAGATGGAAAAGTATATCTTGGAAACTTAAGCAACGAAGCGACAGAAGTAACGATATCAGGAGATGTTAATTTGAGCAATGCAGGGGTGAGCACGATCGGAGCAAGCAAAGTGGTCAGTTTGATGATTGCTGACGGAACCATAGTTACGGCAGATTTTGCAAATGATGCAGTCACCACAGCTAAGATTCTTGATGCCAATGTTACATCATCTAAAATTGCAGATGGAAGTGTAACCACCGGAAAGATTTTAGAGGGGACAGTAATAAATGAAGATGTAAGTGCTACAGCTGCTATTGCAGGTACTAAAATAAATCCCATTTTTGGAGCTCAAAATATAAGTACAACTGGAACCATAACAACCGGTGCTATAACGCTACCCAATACCGATGGAACCTCTGGACAGGTATTGACCACCGATGGTGCTGGGCTTACCTCCTGGGGGACGGCCGGAGCCAATGTCATGGAAGTAGCGGATGAATTTATGGCTACAGGGTCCCAAACAAGCTTTACACTAACTCAAGCACCTTCTGCAAACAGTAAAGTTAAAATGTACATCAACGGGATCCGGATCAGCAACACAGCCTATTCGGTGAGCGAAACAACACTGACCTATGACCCTGCTAACAATGGTTCATATGCACTAATAGCTGGAGATAGAATTCAAATGGACTTTTACTATTAATCACAATGAAATTTAAAATTCAATTTCTCTTATTATCCATTTTGTTTTTTTCTTCATTGCAGGTAAAAGCGCAATTGAGCGATTTGCACTACCTGCCGCCTTTAAAGCAAGCCAGCAATGGAGGTGCGCTTTTAAATCAGGCCTTGTATCTTTCTACTCCGGAGGTTACTCCTTTTGATGTAGAAGTTTTCAGGGGGACAAGCAGTACACCTTATGCGACTATCACTATTTCCAATACTAATCCTGGCCAAATTACATTGCCAAATGGAGATAATAATATCACATTAGTTTCGGATGCAAATACCGGTATAGTGTTGAGCAACTCCGGCTTAAGGTTGCAATCCACAGGAGGGCAAAGGTTCTACGCCAATTATAGAGGCAGAAATAATGCACAGGGTACATCTCTAACCTCAAAAGGTAGGCAAGCCCTTGGGACTTCTTTTAAATGGGGCGGATTGCCTTTAGGATACTCTACTAATGATGCTGCTGTAAATGCGACGCTTGGTATTATGGCGACGGAGGATGGTACAGTGGTTAATCTTTTTGGCTATGATACAGGGGTAGCTTTTCGTGCCCAGAGTAGTGGATTTGGAATGACAGACGATACCAAGCAAATCACGCTCAATGCGGGACAGTCCTTTGTCTTTGAGGCCAAGGCAAATGGTACTGCTGTACAAAGAGACGGCTGGCTTGGGGCGAGTATTACCTCCAATAAAAAAATAGCGATCAGTAATGGTTCGCTTTTATTGCGAGGGATTGATGATGTGTCCATTGGAGGGTGGGATGCTGGTATTGACCAACCATCCCCCGAAAATATTATCGGTAAAGAATATGTGTTTGTGCGGGGAAAAGGTCTGGATACCCAAGAGTTTCCAGTCATTATAGCTACCCAGAATGGTACTGATATTTTTGTAAACGGCTCCTCAACGCCTTATGCAACGCTTAATAACGGTGACTACACGAAAATTCCCGCTTCTTTCTATTCTGCGAACGTAGGAGGTGGAAACATGTTTGTTTCTTCCAACAAGGACATTTATGCCTATCAAGTGATGTCTGGAGATACTCAAATCGCGACTGGTGGCCTTAATTTTATTTCACCTGTCAACTGTTTGATGTTTACCACCATAGATAATGTTCCTTTAATCAATAATTTGGCAGGTACACTAATATCCGGCGGCGTAACCATAACCGCTTCCACTGCGATTCCGGATGATGAAATTGTAATTTCTTATGAATCTACTGTCAAAACCGCCGCAGATTATACCGTAAGAAATGTGGTTGGAACCGACCAATGGAAAACCATTTATGCAGAAGGGCTTACAGGAAATGTAAAAGTAGAAGCATCTGGACCGATTGCTGTAGGTTATGTGGGTGTTTCCGGTCTGATTGGCGTTGCAGGTTACTATTCCGGATTGGACAATGTACCCAACCTGGTCGTTCAGCTAGTTGGAGACGGATGCTTACCGGGAACCATTTTGCAGGCTACAGAAGGTTTTTCTAGTTATGCATGGTTCGGTGAAGGCGTCTTAATTCCCGGAGAAACGTCCAATACATTTACCCCAGCATTACCTGGTAGCTATAGCGTAGAAGTTAGCATGGGGCCTTGTATTTATGAATCAGCCCCTCAAATTGTAGTAAACTGTAATCCTGAAATCGTATTGAGTAATATGGCTGATGCCGCTTCAGGAAAGCCTGGTGATATTGTCACCTTCACGATCAAAGCCAAATATATTGGGGAAGGAACTTTAACTAATCTGGTCGTCAACAACCTTATCCCTAATGGATTGACCTTCAGCAGTGCAACTCCCTCCTTTGGTACCTGGTCCGGATCGGGTCAGAATTATAACTGGAATATCGGAACCATGTATAATGGGGAAGAACACATTCTAACGGTTGTAACTACGGTGGATCCTATCAGTTCCAGTTCTCAGGTAACCTATACCGTTAGTAATACCCAAACTCAAATAGATGGAAATACCCTGGCGGATGATCCAACCGAAACGGTTTTATTGTATTTAGACCCCTTACCTGAGATCAGAAGTTTTGGAGATGTGAACAGGTTGTTTTTTGACGGGACCTTTGACTTAAAAGCACCAATATCCAACAGTACTGGTAGTTTTTCATACAGTAGTAATGACCCGGGCGTTGCAACGATCAGCGGGAATGTAGTCACCATAACTGGGATTGGGAAGGCGACAATCACAGCTACGCAAGTGGCTGCAGACGGATTTGATCAAGGCTTTATTTCCGCAGAATTAAGGGTAAATGCGACTGAAGCCATTCTTACCAATTATGGGGAAAGGACATTTTCCAAGATTAACTATGTGAATTCAAATGGGAAACGCAGTGACCTGAAAGGGGTCAGTTTTAGTGGGAAATCGATAGAGACCAAATCTCCTATATCGAATGATCCGGATTTGGCGCTTTGGTTAGCCTCTGAAGCTAAAAGCAGCTACAACAGGCTGGATAATACCTGGTATGACTTAAGTGGTAATTTTACGAACGGACAGCTTAAGAACAATTTTAACTATTCGACTACCAATGCCAACAGTTTCGTGTTTAATGGTAATAATAATTTTATAGAATTTGAAGAAGGTTTTCCTCAAACAGATCTTTTGAGTATTGAAACCTGGATTTACCCGACCTCCCTTGCAGCCGATTTTTCGGGTATTTTGAATCATAATAATTGGGCGGAAGGTATGGTTCATTTACAATTTTCAGGAAATACGCTAAACATGGAAATAAATGGAGCCGCCGATGTTTTTTCTACTTATTCATTTACCCCTGATCAGTGGTATCATTTGGTAGTGGTTTATTCCAAATTAAATCAATCAGTAAAGTTTTATGTAAATGGGGTGATGACCAACGAGGCATCCACTGGTTTGGCTTCTCCCAGTATTGTTCATCAGGATTTGTCCATTGGTTCCTGGAATGGAACAAGTCGTTTTTTCAAAGGAAATATGGCGCAATTCAAAATTTATACGAGAACGCTGCCATTGGAAGAAGTCCTGGCCAATTACAATCAAGATAAAATTCGATTTGAATAGGGTTATGGAATGGATCCATTGGCACTTGTTGATATCACCTTTTCTAATTGAAGGGAGTCATGCAAAATTTAGTTATCCTATTAGGCAGCTTTTATCGACTTAAACAGATCGCTTTAATTCGGGTAAACCGAAATTTATTTAAAAAATTATGAAAAATTACTTCAAACTATTTCTGGTGATTTTTATTTCCTTCTCCATTTCAACGGTGCTCTTTTCGCAAAGCTTAACGCTGGTGAGAGATGCGCAGCTCAGTTTGAAGGGGGAGGGAGTGATTTTTTCCGCACCTTCCATACAACTCAAAGATAACAGCCGGTTGATCAATCCTGAAAATATCACTTTGACAAAGTCTGATTATATCCAAATTACCAGTAAAGACGCAAAAATAATCACCAGGCTATTGTCCAAGGGGGAAATAGCAAAAATTGCGGTTGGAATCGACGGTAAAACGAATTTAACCATCAGGAATACCGGTGCAAACACTTCTTTTATTGTCGGAATGGAAGTGCTTTCCGATGCTGAGGCTTTACCCTATGTCTGGAAGATTCAAGCCGCTGAAAATTCTGGAGCTGAAAGTGCCGACTTGACGTTTACCTGGGAAAAAGTGGCTGAACCGGCCGCATTTTATCCAAAAGCACTTGCCACACAAATGGATTCAGATTGGCTTTTTTTAAAAGATCAAATTCTTTCCGGGGAGATAGCTAGCCTTGAGGATTATAATGAATTTGGATCTATAGCATCGTCTTTTACCGTGAAGACAAGCTTGGCAGATACCGATGAAGATGGGGTGCCCGATATCCTGGAAATCCAGCAGGGCTCGGACTACGATGATCCGATGGGTTATTTGGACCGTGATGGCGATGGGGTACCTGACTATATTGAATTGACCCAAAATTCAGATCCATTGAATCCTTTGAGTTACCTGGACACTAAAGGAGATGGGGTTGCAGATTACATCAGGGACCGGTCACTTGTTGTTTTATTATTTGCACCAGAACTGCAAGTTCCATGGGGGTATCCCGAAATTGATCAATTCTTGACAGACTCAATCAGTGGGATGCTGGGATCAGGCATTATCGAGGTGGTAAGGGCCAATTGGGATAAATCCGGTCTTAATATTTACAAAAGTGGGATGTATCAAGTAGCAGGTGAGATCAGTTACCCGGGGGGAGTATTTAATGTGTACGATTTGACCGCAATTGTTGCGGTTGAAATCCTGCCGAAGCCTGCTCCTCTTGATGTTAGGCTGGATAATGACAGTTTTAACGGCAGTTCAAATGAGTTTTTCCTGCCTGTAGGTAGATTTGAAGTCCTGGACCCGGTTG
>JBBDSB010000432.1:0-29518 GCA_040905205.1 Cyclobacteriaceae bacterium | reverse complement strand
GTGACCTGCGCCCTAATGCCTGTCTCGGTAAAATAATTGGACCAATCAAACCCATTTTGTTCATCATCTATAGCAATAAGGTATTGATAATAACTGTGGTAAGCCGTGAGGTCCCAATAAAACGTTTCACTGATGGACCTGTTCCAATTGAATGAGGATACCCAATTGGTCCATCCAAGGCCAAATTGGTTATTTGCCCCTAAAAAATCACTTCCATAATAAGAGGATAAGGTGAATTTATTTTTATTACCATCTCGCCACATCAACTTTCCATTGAGATCATAAAAATAGAGTTGGTTATTTCTGATATTTTCATCCTGGGCAAAAACCAGGAAAATATCGGCATAGGTCCTTCTTCCTGAAACCAAAAATGAAGAACGGTCAGAAAATAAAGGGCCATGAACGGTTAACCTACTGCTTATGCTCCCTATTCCCCCCTCTCCACTTATTTTTTGGGCATTGCCTTCCTTCAATGATATGTCTACCAAAGAAGATATCCGACCACCAAATTGTGCGGGAATATTTCCCTTATAAAGGGATACCCCACTCAAAGCATCTGGGTTAAAAACGGAAAAAAACCCAAAAAAATGGGAGGGGTTAAATATAGGTGCCCCATCTATTTGAATGAGGTTTTGATCGGCTGAACCTCCCCTTACAAATAATCCCGTGGTTCCTTCTCCTGCTGTTATCACCCCTGGCAACAACTGTAAACCCCTCAACAAATCCACTTCACCAAATAGAGCGGGAATGGATTTTAAAGCCTGGGCGGATAGGGTGTTTTTGCCGATATCCAGGCTGACAATATGGTGATCTTCTCTCTGTTCGGATACTACCACCTCCTCAAGGTCCAATTCATCTGGTAGCAGGAAAAATTTCAATTCCTTACCCATATCATTGGAACTTAATTCCCTTTTCGACACCATATATCCTATGAATTTAATCACCAAGGTATTTGGTAGCTCATGGGCTTGTATGGCAAAATCTCCTTTCTCATCACTGACCACACCCGTATTGATATCCCCTTCCCAGTAAATATTTGCCCCAACCAAGGTTTCATTCGTTGATTTATCCTTGATATTCCCTAATATCATTGACTTTTCCTGACCAAAGAGGGGCGAAATCAAAAAAAGATTCATTAAAGCTAAAAAAAATAAATTTGAACAGTACTTCATTGCCACATCATTCAATTTTTTTAAATCAGTATTGCGAAAAAAGGGTAACATTATTTTCACTGATACATCAATTGGGATTCCATAGGATAACGGTTTTTAAGAAAAAATAGTTAAGCATTTTGATGATTTTATTAAAAACAATATAGCTTTGAAATTCAAAAACAAAAGAATAATTAATTTACCATTGTTCCGTTTCAAGTTTAAATACTTAATTTCAAGGCATGATTTGGGCATATCCTGATAACAATTTGATAATTACACTCGTAGGTTTTTTCATCCTGCTTTATGCTGTCTATTTGATACGTTTTTGGAAAATCAATCAAAAACTCAAAGTGAAAAAGACCAGGTTGGTATGGAAAATGATATTGAGGACCGGGTATTTCATTTTATTTCTTATCGCTTTGGCTGGACCATCGGTAGGAAATGCCATGAAAGAAATCAGGCAGGAGGGAAAGGACATATTTCTGGCCATAGATTTGTCCCAATCCATGAATGCGGAGGACATCAATCCCAGCAGGCTGCAAAGGATAAAATTTGAATTAAAAAATCTGGTTAAAAATTTCAGCTCAGATCGTCTTGGCATCATTATTTTTTCCTCAGAAGCTTTCATTCAATGTCCGCTGACCTTTGATCAGAATGTAATCCAGCTTCATCTTGATGGCCTGAACACCAGTTTGGTTCCGAATTTCGGAACAGATATCGCAGCACCGCTAAACATGGCTTACAGTAAATTTATGTCAGATGAAAGTCAGGAACCTAAATCCAAGGCAATCATCCTGATCAGCGATGGAGAGGATTTTGGTGATAACCTTGAACCAACCCTTGCCAAATTGTCCGAGGCAGGAATTAAGGTGTACAGCCTGGGTGTAGGAACAGCAACAGGAAGCACCATACCCAGGGGGAGTGGTACCGTCATTGACCAGCAGAACAATCGTCCGGCTATTTCCCGATTGACCTCTGAAAATCTCCTAAAGATGGCCAATGCAACGGATGGCGCTTATTTCGAGTTAAGTGATGTGGCTCAGGAAATACCTGATTTGATCTCGGCTATTGAAAAATTAGAAGGTACGGTGATGGCTAGCAGGACGGTTGAAGCTTCTTCTAACAAATATTTCTATTTCTTGTTTGCTGGTTTTATCCTGGCCATCCTAGACATGGTATTACCGGTCAGGACCTTGTCTTTTTAAAAATATTATAGAAAACAAAAACAACATGTTATTCGCACGATACCTGATTTGGATTTTGATGTTTTTGCCCACTGGCTGGAGTAAAATTGCAGACACCAACCGCGCAATACAGAGAGCCTCTGCTTCCTATCAAGAAACTGATTTTGAAAATGCGGTTCGTGACCATTTGAATTTGATTGAAGACTATGACCTTAATACCCCTTCTGTCCGATTTAATCTGGCCTTAAGTTACCAAAATAACGGTCAGGAAGAAGAGGCCAAAAAAAACTATGAATTATTAATAGATGCCAATCATCCCCAGGTGCCATCTTTTGCTGCCAATCAACAAGGTGTTTTGTTAGGCAAAGAACAAGCTTACAAAGATGCTTTGGGATATTTTAAGACCGCCTTGCTTAAAAATCCAGGTAACGAAGCGGCAAGGTATAATTATGAATTACTAAGCAGGTGGCTGGAGCAAAATGATTCTGAACAGGATGAAGAGGAAAAACAGGATGAGGAAGATAAAATAGAACCTTCCAATTATGCAAAAAGGATGAAAGCCCAGGCAGATGAATTGGTGGATCGCTTTCAATTTACACAAGCCCTGGAAATTATGAACCGGGCATTGGAAATAGATGAAACTGTTTCCTATTATGAGGGGTTTATGAATAACTTAGGAGAAATAAATGAAATCGATGAAATGCAATAACTTACTGCTGTTGCTGATCAGCTATTTGGCTATCCATTCAGGTTATGCTCAGTCCGAGGCAGATTATTTCAATCAGGCAGCCAAACAGTATGTCAACGAGGATATTCCGGGCACCGGACAGATATTAGCCGAAGGCCTGGAAAAATATCCCCAAGATCCAAAATTAAATGCTTTACTGGAAAAACTAAAAAAGGATCAGGAAGATCAGGATAAAAAAGACCAGGAAAATCAGGAAGAGCAAAACCAGGATCAGCAAGAGCAAGAACAGCAAGAGGAGCAGGAAAGCGAGGAGCAGGAGGATGGAGAAGGTGAAGAACAAACGGAAGAGGATGGTGCCGATGAATCCGATCAGATGGAAGAGCAAAGAGGGGAAGAAACCCAGGAGGAAAATGAAAATCCCGGCGATTTGGACAGTGACCTAAGTGATAGGGAAAAAGAGATGGAAGAGTTAAGACAAAGGCTGGAAGAAATGAACATCACCCCGGAGCAGGCCGCTCAGATTCTTGACGCCATGAACAGCAATGAGTTGCAGTATATACAACAAAACCGGAAAAAACCTACCCAACAACCCAAACGAGGCTTACCGGATTGGTAAATTCAGGAATTGAGCCTATTCAACAATAAATCCCGAAATGGCCATGAAAAATGAAGTTTATATTGTTTCCGCAGCAAGAACCCCAATTGGGAGTTTTGGAGGATCATTGTCCAGTATTTCAGCCGTTGAGTTGGGAAGTTTTGCCATCAAAGGGGCCATTGAAAAATCAAAAGTTCCACTTGAGGCCATAGATGAAGTTTATATGGGCAATGTGCTTTCTGCTAATTTAGGTCAGGCTCCTGCAAGACAGGCCGCCTTGAATGCGGGACTAGGCCACCATATTCCATGTACCACGATCAATAAAGTCTGCTCCTCGGGGTTGAAAGCCATAATGTTGGCGGCCCAATCTATCTTATGTGGCCATCAGCAAATCATGATAGCTGGAGGTATGGAAAGCATGAGCAATGTTCCCTATTACCTTCCCAAGGCCAGGTTCGGTTATAAATTCGGAAATGGAACCTTGGTAGATGGCCTGGCCAAGGATGGATTACATGAAGTATATTATGATTTTCCAATGGGCAATTGCGCCGAAAACACTTCCAAACACCATCAGATCAGTAGAGAAGAGCAAGATGAATATGCCATCTCCTCATATAAGAAGGCAGGTATTGCCTGGGAAAAAGGCTGGTTTGAAAAGGAAATCGTACCGGTAGAAGTAAAGGATAAAAAAGGAAATTCAACTATCATCAGAGAAGATGAAGAATTCCAAAGGGTTGATTTTGACAAAATTCCATTTTTAAAGCCTGTCTTCTTAAAAGAAGGTACCGTGACTGCTGCCAACGCCTCCACCATTAATGATGGCGCAGCAGCTGTGTTGCTTATGAGCAAGGAAAAAGCCCGGGAACTAGGTGTAAAACCACTGGCCGTTATCAAGGGCTTTGCTGATGCTGCACAAGATCCGGTATGGTTCACGACCGCACCGTCCCTGGCCATCCCCAAAGCACTCCGGCAAGCTGAAATGGACATTGGCGATGTCGATTTTTTTGAAATCAATGAAGCTTTTTCAGTAGTGGCTATAGCCAATCAAAGGGCGCTTTCCATCCCTATGGAAAAATTGAATGTCTTTGGGGGAGCCGTTGCTCTCGGCCATCCATTAGGCTGTTCCGGGGCTCGGATATTGACCACTTTATGCTCCGTCCTCAAAAAAAACAAAGGGAAATTTGGTGTGGCAGGAATCTGTAACGGTGGTGGTGGCGCATCTGCTATGGTTATTGAAATGCTTTAACCAGGTACCAATTACCTCTAAGTTCAATTATTGATTGATAAGCAACCATGCAAAAAGAAATGTTTTCAATTATGGCATGCTTCGTTTTTCTCTTCCCAATGTCAAAGGGAACGGCGCAAGAAATTAAAACCACTTATTATGATGAGGATCAAACTGTCGTAAAAGAAAAATTTGAAACAAAAGAGGATATTCCCCATGGGGATTACCGGAGGTACCATGAAAACGGTCCGATGATCCTAAGGGGGAATTTCATAAATGGTCAAAAACAGGGATTATTTGTGGAATATTTTCTTGGTACCCAGGATACGGCAAAAATCACCACGTTTAAAGACAATAAAAAATCAGGCCCTGTGGTATCTTACTTCCCCAATGGGAAAATTGCTCAAAAAGCAAACTATGAAAATGATGCAATTACGGGAAATTTAGCTTCCTATTTTGAGACAGGAAAATTAAAAAGCAAGACCCAATTTGAAAATAATAATCCTAATGGTAGCCACCTTGTATATTTTGAAAGCGGTGGTAAAAAGGAAGGATCTACGCTTGTGGATGGCATACTGGACGGCATAAAAAGGACTTATTATGAGGATGGAGCACTTGCTTCAGAAAAAACCTATAAAAACGGAGTTTTGGACGGCATTGAATGGACCTATTATTCCAGCGGTCAACCAGCCTCCAAAATATTTTATAAGCAAGGCGTGAAGCATGGTGAATTCATTACTTATTTTGAAAATGGCCAAATTGAAACTGAAGGAAAATACAGAAGAGGCCAGGCCCATGGAGATTTCACCACCTATTTTGAGGATGGGATTCCCTCCGAAATTGCCCACTTTAAAAAAGGAACTCCCCAAGAAGAAAGGATTTTGTATTACCCTAACGGAAAAATAAAATCTAAAACCATTTACGATAAGAACGGCTTCAAAAAAACCTTTCAATCCTTTTATGAAAACGGAACCCTTTTTAAGCAATCCGACTACCTCCTTGGTCAGGAACATGGTCAAACCACCCTTTACTTTATGAACGGATCAGTTCAGGAGGTCATTCCCTATAAATCAGGGCTTCCTGAGGGAATTTACAAAAAGTTCAGTGAAAATGGTGCCCTTTTAGAGGAAAGGGTGTACAAAAACGGGAAATTAATTGTACAATAAAAGGAGCGCTAAAAACATTACAAAAAGGAGTCATTAACCGACGGATTTTTTAATTTTGTGTCCGCTATCTTAAAAGACAAATGAGCCAAGGCATTAAAGAAACCGATTTTAAATTTCCCGGACAAATAGGTTTTTATAAAGGAAAGGTCAGGGATGTTTATATTTTTGAAGAAAAACTGGTCTTGGTGGCTACAGACCGTATATCTGCTTTTGATGTGGTTTTGCCAGAAGCCATTCCTTACAAAGGTCAGGTATTAAATCAGATAGCCTATTATTTTCTTACATCCACTTCGGATCTGGTACCTAACTGGGTCCTTGGATCTCCTGATCCCAACGTAACCATAGGAAAAAGGTGTGATCCCTTCAAGGTCGAAATGGTCATCAGAGGTTATCTGGCAGGCCACGCCTGGAGGGAATACAAGGCCGGAAAAAGAAGGCTGTGCGGGGTGCCTTTGCCTGATGGTTTAAAAGAAAATGATCCCTTTCCAAATCCTATCATTACCCCCACCACCAAAGCTGATGAAGGCCATGACGAGGATATTTCCAAAGAGGACATCATCGCCAAAGGGGTTGTTAGCAAGGAGGATTATGCCGTTCTGGAAAAATATACGCTGGATTTATTTCAAAAGGGCACCCAAATGGCTAAGGAAAAAGGGTTGATTTTGGTCGACACCAAGTATGAGTTTGGAAAAAATGCAGCCGAAATCCTTCTTATCGATGAAATTCACACCCCGGATTCTTCCAGGTATTTTTATCTGGATGGCTATGAAAAAAGGCAATTGAATGAAGAACCTCAAAAGCAATTGTCTAAAGAGTTTGTAAGGCAATGGCTCATTGAAAACGGATTTCAGGGAAAAGAAGGTCAAACCGTACCCGAAATGGACCGGCAAATTGTGGCGAAAATTTCAAACAGATACATTGAGCTTTTTGAAAAAATCACCGGGAAAACTTTTGTGCCAGATGAGGGTTGGAATAAAATGGAAAGAATTAAAAAAGCCATCCTGAAAAATTTGTAATTTTGCCATCATTTTGGCCCAATCAAAATTTAAGTTAATTTTGGATATGAAATACACAGTAGATAAAAAAGAACAATACGTAATTTTTACCATATTAGAAGAAAAGCTGGATTCCTCCCGTTCACCGGAATTAAAATCCGAATTATTAACCGTACATGCGGAAGGATACCAAAATCTTATCCTTGATTTAGGACAGGTTAAATATGTCGATTCCAGTGGTCTCAGTGCCTTATTGGTCGGCCACAGGGCTTTTAATGAGGAAGGAGGCATTTTCATTTTATCAGACCTGCAGGAGCATGTTTTAAAACTGGTTAAAATTTCCATGCTTGACAAGGTATTTAAAGTGGTTGAAAATAATGAAGCTGCGGCAGAGGCTATATTTATCCATGAAATAGACGGTGGTGGCACCAAAGAAGAGGAAAATTAAATCTGAGAACAAATTTGGATTTTAACGTCACCATCCTGGGCTCCAACTCAGCAGCACCTGCTCATGGGAGGAACCAAACCTCCCAGTTAGTCAACTGGGGAAAACATACCTTCCTGGTGGATTGTGGAGAATCCACGCAGTTCCAGCTTAGAAAATTCAAAATCAAATATTCAAAGATAGATCACATTTTCATTTCCCATTTACATGGAGATCACTATCTGGGATTAATGGGATTGATATCAACCTACCACCTTAATAACCGCAAAAGTCCATTGTACATATATGGCCCCATGGGATTGGATGAGATCATTACCATCCAGCTAAAATATTCAGGTATTGCCTTAAAATATCCTTTGATTTTCAACCCCACCCAACAAACCGGAAAAAATCAGCTTCTGGACCTAACAGGGCTGAACATCTATAGCTTTCCACTGAAGCATAGAATTCCCTGCACAGGGTTTAGTTTTGAGGAAAAAAGCAACAGGGTAAAGCTAAAAAAAGAAATGGTTTTGAAATATAAACCCGGCATAGAAGCCATCCGCACCCTGCTCAGGGAGCAGGATGTGAAAAATATGAAAGGGGAAATTATTTTTAAAAAAGAGGATTTCTGCCAGGTGAAATCTCCTCGGAAATATGCGTATTGTTCCGATACCATTTTTGACAGGGAGATCGTGAACCACATTGCCAGAGCAGATTTATTATACCATGAATCCACATTTATGGAATCCGAAAGGGAAAGGGCTTCCATTACCTGGCACAGTACCACTACTGATGCAGCTACCATTGGGAAAATTGCTCAGGTCAAACAACTGCTATTGGGCCATTATTCCGTGCGTTACTTTGACCTGAGTCCATTGTTGGAGGAGGCCAAAAAAACTTTTGCTCCTGCTATGCTAAGTGAAGAGGGAAAAACCTACGTAATTCATTAAAGAAGATGGAGCACATCAATAAGGTTTATCAGTCCAAAAAGACCAACCTTTTTATCCTCCTTGCAGGAATTTTCCTTACCAATGCCATTCTGGCGGAGATCATTGGCGTGAAAATTTTTTCCGGAGAACAAACTTTGGGTTTGAATGCTGCAAATTGGACTTTTTTTGGGGATTATATTCTGGATTTCAATTTAACCGCCGGTGCTGTAATCTGGCCCGTGGTATTTATAACCACGGATATCATCAATGAATATTACGGAAAAAAGGGGGTGAGAAAAATCAGCTTTATCACAGCAGGTCTGATCGCCTACGTCTTTATTGTCATCACCTTCGTGACCCAACTTCCCCCTGCTCCATTTTGGTTGGAGGTAAATGCCCAAGATCCCGAAGGGAACCTCTTCAACATTGATTATGCTTTCAATACCATCTTTCGTCAAGGTCTGGGTATTATCCTCGGTTCATTGGTGGCTTTTTTACTGGGGCAGCTGTTGGATGTATATGTTTTTCAAAAATTAAGAAAAATCACTGGCGCAAAAATGATCTGGCTGAGGGCCACGGGTTCCACCCTGGTTTCCCAATTCATCGATTCCTTTGTCGTATTGGGGATCGCCTTTTATGTGTTTGGAAATTGGAGTATCCAGCAAATCATTGCCGTAGGCATTATCAATTATCTGTATAAATTTTCCGTAGCCATACTCCTTACTCCACTGTTGTACCTGGGACATGCCTGGATTGACAGATACCTTGGAAAGGAAATATCCCAAAAAATGACCGAGGAAGCTGCGAAAGACACTTCCTTTATTTGACCTTCTTCCGCCCTAATTTTTCTGCTAAAGCACTTCCCACGATTAGTTGAAGGGTATGGTAAAGCATAAGGGGCAATAATATCACACCGAAAACAACCGGGTCCGGAAAGAGAATTTTTCCCATTACAGCACCTTGTACCAATGATTTTTTAGAACCGCAAAACAGTACCGTAATGCTGTCTTCCCTGCGAAAAGCCAGCCACTTCCCCAATCCATACATGATGCCCAACATGAATAAAAACAAGGCTAACATAGCTAATCCCAATCCGAAAATATCCAAGAGGCCCTGCCCCTGAAACATTTTCTGCCCAAATGATTGGGAAAAAGCCGAAAAAACGATCAAAAGGATCACGGTTTGATCAAAATTCTTTAACAGTTTGTTGTTCCGCTGCACCCAAGATGCCAGCCAGCGGTGAAAGAAAAACCCCAGCAGCACTGGAAATAAAATCTGCAATATCAATTTCCATATTGTGGACAAAAGTTCAAATTCGGCCTCACCGGTACTTAGAAAGATACCCATCCACAACGGGGTAATTAAAATTCCGATGATGCTGGAGATGCTGGCATTAAAAATGGCTGCAGGTAGGTTACCTCCTGCTATGGATACCATGACCACGGATGATGAAACGGTGGAAGGCAATGCGGCCAGGTAAAATGTCCCCAACCAAAACAAAGACTGGCGATCTCCAAAGAAAAAATAAATCATCAATATGATTAACGGAAACACCAAAAATGTAGTGCTTTGAATCAACAGGTGCAATTTCCAATTAGATAATCCAATTTTCAAGGTAGAGGGACTGATTTTTACCCCATAGAAAAAGAAAATCAGCGAGACACCGTAATAAGTCAGGTGGTCAATGGTAAAAATTCCTTCTGAATTACCCCAATGAGGAAAAATATAAGCCAATATAATGGTAAATACCAATAAGAAAAAAAAGGTGTTGAGGCCGGTTTTTGCCAGGTTTTTTTTTAAAGAAGCCATCATAAAGGGAATGCCCGATTTAAATTAGCAGGCAAATTAAGGATAATACGGGGAATAAAATCATCTATTGAATCACATTCCAGCTCATTGGCCCCTGTTATTTTTGGTTCCCGGAAAGATAAGTTAAAAAAAAGCATCAATAAGATGGCCAAAGGAAAAGGTCTTTGATTTTTTCTTTGAATTCAGTTCTGAATCCTGAAGAAATTAAAAATTGCTTTGCAGCCTCCTGAAGTTATCACACAAAACAGCGGTGGCAACGGCTACATTTAAAGATTCTGCGGCACCAAAGGATGGTATTGTCACTTGATGGGTGATGAAAGGGATAAGGTCCGGCGAAATGCCTTGCGATTCGTTGCCCAACAATAGGATACCGGCTCGAAATTCTTGAAAGGTATGGATGTTTTTCCCATTCAGAAAGGCGCCATAGACCGGAACATCAGAGGAAGTTAAGTAAGCTTTTAATTCAACGTATTGAAAATCGACCCTGGTAAAAGAACCCATACTGGCATGCAATACCTTTGGATTATAGATATCGGCGGTCTGCTGGGAGAATATAAGCTTTTTAATACCATACCAGTCCGCTATTCGGATAATGGTACCCAGGTTACCTGGATCTCTGATATCATCCAATGCCAAAGCCAATTCCCCATTTTCCACAGTTATAGAACCATTGGGTTTGATCTTTGCCACAGCCAATGCCTGGTCATTGGAAGCAAAGGTGCCAAGAGAAGCCAAAACTTCCGGGCTGGTTTGGATTTTGCTATTAGAAAAGGAAGCTACCAGGGAAGAAAATTCCTTATCGTATTTTTCGGTAAACAACAAATGGGTGCATTCAAAATTTGATTGCAATAATTCCGTTACATTTTTGGCACCCTCCACAAAAAAAGCGTTTTCTTGTTTACGGAATTTTTTCTGTTGCAAGGATTTAATAAACTTAACCGTATTTTTGCTAAGCATTAGCCATGAGTGTTGAAGTGAGTAAAACCAAATATATAAACTGTCTTTTTCTGATTCTTTTGATAAGTGGGTGTTCCTTAACCCGAAGCCTCAAAGAGGGGGAACATTTGTTGTATGACATTGATACCAAAGGTATAGAAAAAAGCAATACCGAGGCCATTAGAAATCTAATCAAGCAAAAACCAAATACCAGAATCCCCATTTTGAATTTGTCTCCAGGTGTGATGGTTTTTGATTTGGGGAAGGCGTTTTATGACAGTAGTAAGCTCATTACTAATAAGGAGGATTTACAAACCGAAAAAAGAGCCATTATAGAAGGACTGAATGAGAACAACCCATCCCGGAAACAATCAAAAAGATTGGATAAAATAGATTCCCGGATAGCCTCATTGGATAAGAAACTGGAGTATGGAAATTGGTTTATGCGAACAGGAAACCCTAAAGTGCTTTTTGATAGTCTGAAAACAGAAGCTTCCAGGCAACAAATATATTATTATTTACAAAATCATGGTTTTTTCGATGCCAATGTCAGTGTTGAGGTTCAAACTACCGATAAAAAAGCTTATGTTACTTATATCCTTGATGAAAACAAGCCTTATCTGATTGACAGTGTTTATGATAACTTCGATGATCAGGCCATTTATTCCTTACTCGATAAGCATAAAAAAGACGCCATTATTGAAAAGGAAAATCTTTACAACCAAAATGACCTCACCAAGGAACGCCAAAGGATAGAGGATTTATTAAAAAATAACGGATATTACACTTTTTCCAAATCATTTATTAATTACAACGTGTATAAAGATTCATTGGATAAAAAGGTAGTTATAGAACAATTAATCCGGAAACCGGAAAAGGGTGACCGTCACAAGGTATATCGGGTGGATTCAGTACATTTTACTATTGCCAGTCCTAATGAAATAATTGGGGATGATCAGATAAAAACCCAAAGGGAAGATATCCAATTTACCATGTATAAGGATCGGTACTCCGAAAAAATCATCAATTCCAGAATATTTATCAAAAAAGGGGATCTTTACAATAAAAATTCCGTCTTGGAAACCCAGAGACAATTGGCCAATCTGGATATCTTCCGTTTTGTAAATATTTCCTTTGATACACTAGGCAATACCCTCACCACTAATATTTTCACACGGCCCAATCAGAAGTATCAAATTACCAACCAATTGGGAGCAAGTGTTACCGAACAACTTCCCGGACCGTTTTTCAGCCATTCTTTAAGAAACCGGAATTTATTTAGGGGTTTGGAAATATTTGAATTTAATTTCAGGGCAGGATTGGAGGGAGTGGCTTCGGCCACTACGGAGGGGGGCGTATATCGCAGCAGAGAGTTAAATACTTCCGGATCAGTAATATTTCCTCAATTTTTAGTTCCTTTTAATTTTGGTACCCTGGAAAAATTTGGAAGATATAATCCCAGGACGCGGGCCTTGCTGGGCTATAGTTATGTCAATCGTCCTGAATATATAAGAGAGGCTGTTAATACCATTTTGGCTTATACCTGGGCCACCCGCAGCCTCAGGCATCAATTCTCGGTAAACCTATTGGATGCCAATCTTATTCGGTCCAGTTTGGATCCCTTGTTTCAGGTACGTTTGGAGGAGTTACAAGCTCAGGGTAATAATTTGATCAATTCTTTTTTGCCCTCTTATGTCAGTAGCGTTTCAGGGCAAGTCATCATTAATTTTAACCAATACGGCCAGTACCAAACCAACCAGGCTTCCCTCTGGCGGCTTTTTGTGGAAAGTGGTGGTTCGAGTTTCAACCTGTTTAACCCTTACCAATTCGGTGAAACCAACCTTAATTATTTTCAATTCTTAAAATTTCAATCTGATTTTCGCAGGTACATCCCACTGGGGAGCAAAAGTACCTTTGCTTATCGTCTGAATTTAGGCCTCGCCAAACCCTACGGGATCAGTGGTGGCGTATTGCCTTACGAAAAATATTTTTTTGGGGGTGGGAGTACAAGCATTCGTGCCTGGCAACCCAGAAGGCTGGGTCCTGGCAGCTTCACCCCTGATAAAAGAGAAGATGGCACCTTTGATTACCGCTTTGAGCAACCAGGAGAAATACTTTTTGAAGCCATGTTTGAATACAGAAGAAATTTATTTGGGTATTTTGACGGTGCCTTTTTCATAGATGCCGGAAATACCTGGACATTTGCTATAGACCCTTCACGGGAAGGCAGTGATTTCCGGACAGACCGTTTCTATAAAGAACTTGCAATAGGTACTGGAATAGGATTGAGAATGGATTTTGAATTTCTTGTCCTCAGGCTTGATATGGGAATAAAAGCATATGATCCGGCCAGACCTGAAGCCGAGAGGTTTATTTTGGATAATTTATCCTTTGACAAACCTTTTGGAGAAAGGGGTCAACAGGTGCTCAATATTGGAATAGGATATCCATTTTAATCGTCAAAGAACAGATAGACGCATGATAAGAACGAATAAAACGGCCATCGCAGGAGATTTTAAACAAATTCAGCGTCATATTTGCCAGGCATTAGAAAAAGCAGATGGCAAAGGTATATTCATGTCGGATGACTGGAACCGTAAGGAAGGGGGTGGTGGCACCACAAAAATAATCAGAGAAGGAAATATCATAAAAAAAGGAGGCGTGGCATTTTCAGAGGTATATGGTCCAACTCCTGATAAAATCCTTAAAAAACTGGATTTGGCACGCTCTGATTTTTTTGCCACCGGCGTTTCCATCGTCATTCACCCCGATAACCCTTGGGTACCCATTATTCATATGAACATCAGGTATTTTGAAATGAGCAACGGCGTTTATTGGTTTGGAGGCGGGATAGATTTGACCCCTCATTATGTAGATTGGGAAGATGGGGTTTATTTTCATCAGGCAATAAAGGAAGTATGTGACCAGTATGATTCTACCTATTATCCCAGGTTTAAAAAATGGGCCGACGATTATTTTTTCATTCAGCATAGGAACGAAACCAGGGGTATCGGAGGAATATTTTTTGACAGGCTAACGGCCACCTCATCCATGCCTTTCGAGCGTTTATTCGATTATGTTAAATCCATCGGATATCTTTTCCCCAAAATTTATCAACACCTTATGCATAAAAATGCTAACAAACCATATGGGGAAAGGGAAAAACAATGGCAAGCCCTCAGAAGGGGCCGGTATGTGGAATTCAACCTGGTATGGGATGCAGGCACCAAATTTGGCCTGGATACCAATGGAAGAACAGAAAGCATATTGATGAGCATGCCTCCTTCTGCCCAATGGGAATATTCTATGGAACCCGATTCTGGCTCTAAAGAAGCAGAAACCCAAAAATATTTAATTAAAGGGATTGATTGGATAAACACGATAAGATGATGGAAAGCATCCAAAAATTGGACGAAAAACTTTTTATATTTTTAAATCAATTAAATGCGGAATTGTTAGACCCGATCATGCTTGCCTTGACTGGTCGGTTTATATGGGTTCCCTTTTATATGTTACTCTTATATTTTCTCATAAAAGAATTCAAAAAGGAAAGTATTTGGTATATATTGGGATTGGCTTTTGTAATTTTATTGGCAGATCAATTCACCTCTGGGTTTATGAAACCTTTCTTTGAAAGGTTACGCCCCTGCCATGACCCTCGATGGGATGATTTGATTTTTAACTACGCCGGATGCGGGGGAAGGTTCGGATTTGCTTCCTCACATGCCGCAAATACTTTTGCCTTGGCTGCCTATCTCAACCTGGTGGCGGGAAATAAAATCCCGGGTTATAAATGGCTGTTCCTATGGGCTGCTGTTGTTTCTTACACACGGATCTACCTGGGAGTGCACTATCCATTGGATATTCTGATAGGAGCATTGGTAGGCTTGGCTTCCGGTTGGATCATATGGATGCTGGTAATTTACCTTAAAAAGTCATTTGCCAACAATCCAGGGGCTCAATAACCTTTTATAATCCGCTGTATATATTTACCTAAAATATCGAATTCAAGGTTTACCTTATTCCCTACCTGCAACAGGTGAAAAATAGTATGCTCATAGGTATAGGGAATCAGGGCTACGCTGAATTTGCCCTCAGATGAATTAAAGCAGGTCAGGCTGGTACCGTTGACACAAATAGAGCCTTTTTCTACGGTGATATTTCCTAAACCGGGATCAAACTTGATCCGGAATACCCAACTTCCTTCCATTTCTTCTATGGAAATAATACTGCCAACCTGATCTACATGTCCCTGTACGATATGCCCATCAAACCGTCCGGTTGCCGGCATGCAACGTTCCAGGTTTACATTATCACCCACCTCCCAATTTCCCAGGTTTGATTTGGAAAGGGTTTCTTCAATGGCAGTTACCCTGTAATAGGTTTTGTTCACTTTTACCACCGTAAGGCAAACGCCATTATGGTTCAATGATTGATCCACTTTGAGTGACGAAGTCAAATTACTGGAAATATCAAAATGCACATTGGTACCTGTTTTTTCCATGGCTTTTATTTCACCCACAGATTCAATTATTCCCGTAAACATATATTAACCAATTTATTAAGACAGCTATTAAAATTCCATAGTTGGAATAATGGGATTATTTTGACAAATAAAGCCATTTTTAACATTAACTTAGCAAATAAATAGAAATTAGATGAATAAAATGAAATGCTCAAACTGGAAGATAATTATTTGCATAAAGGCCAGAGAAGAGATTTAGTCAAGCTTTTGCGGGAAAAAGGAATTCAAAATGAGGCTGTATTGGAAGCCATTAACACCCTGCCCAGGCATTTTTTCTTTGACTCAGCCCTGCTTAGCCATGCATATCAGGACAAAGCTTTTCCTATAGGTGAAGGCCAAACCATCTCCCAACCTTATACAGTAGCATTTCAAACCGTGCTTTTGAATATAAATCCGGGAGAAAAGGTACTTGAAATTGGTACGGGATCGGGTTACCAGGCTGCTATATTGTATCTATTGGGAGCAAGGGTTCATACCATTGAATACAATAAAATTCTATATGAAAGAACCAAAAGGTTTTTACCTAAAATAGGTATTAAAGTCAACCATTTTTGGGGAGATGGGAGCTTGGGAATGCCCGAAATGGCTCCTTTCAATAAAATTTTAGTAACTGCCGGAGCCCCTGTGGTTCCCCATCCCCTATTAAAACAGTTGTCAATCGGAGGCTCTTTGGTGATTCCTGTGGGAGATAAAAAAACACAATCCATGCTTCGGCTCACCAAACAAACCGACAAAAAAATTTTAAAAGAAGATTTTAACAACTTTTCCTTCGTACCTCTTTTAGGACAGGAAGGCTGGAATAATTTATGAAAACCAAATGGAAATACAAAAAACCGTTCAGGACTCTGATGTAACTATGACGGAAATGGTATTGCCCAACGATACCAATACCCTGAATAATCTCATGGGTGGCAAATTGATGCATTGGATGGATGTGGTAGCGGCCATTTCGGCTCAAAGACATTCCAATAGTATGGTGGTGACAGCTTCGGTAGACAATATTTCTTTTAAAAACCCCATTGCATTGGGAAATGTAGTCACCTTGAAAGCCAGGGTAACGAGGGCGTTTAACACTTCAATGGAAATTTACATAGAGGTTTTTGCCGAAGACATTCCAGCCAACAGTAAAATTTCCACCCACAAAGCCTTTTTTACTTTTGTAGCTGTAGATGATAAAGGAAAACCTGTGCAGGTTCCGAAACTTATTCCTCAAACTACAGGCGAAAAAAAATTGTTTGAAGGGGCGTTAAGAAGAAGGCAGTTAAGGCTGGTTTTGGGAAACCGGATGGCACCCCAAGATGCAACGGAATTAAAATCTCTTTTTGACCTGGAATTAAAGAAAAAATGAAACGGACCATGATGACCTTTTAATTAAAATATGAATTTAAAAGAAATATCACTGTATCTGACAGAGGACATCTATGTCATACAGGAAGAATTAAAGCAAAAACAGCTTGCAGAAAAGTTCACTTCCCAATACGGACAGGAAGAAACGAAGGACCAAAATCACTCTGAAAAAGCTTCCACCTCGAAAGTGGAAGAACCCCTGTCGGATCTTGAAAAAAAGGAAGATTTTGATCCTGAACCCATAAATTTTGAAGGTGAATTTAAAAAAGGAATACTGATTATTTACCAAGGAAAGGAACTTTCAGCGCTTAACAGGGAGTTTTTAATGAAAATATTACAAGCCATTCCGTTATCATTAAAGGACATTGCCTTGCTATCAGAAAAAAATCTTTTGGCCAATGGACAGGATCCTGTCGCCCAATTAAATCCGAATAAAATGATCATTTTTGGGAACTTTCACCATCCCATTATGAGGTTGAAAAGGGAAAATTATCAAATTCAACAGGATCGGGTTGAATGTTTTTATGCGGATGAATTCGAAGAAATTCAAAATTCAACACCCTTAAAGCGTAAACTATGGTCCACTTTACAATTGTTTTTCAACATAAAGAAATAGATCCATGACGAACGAAGAAAGATTGGCAATATTAAAAAGATTCAGGATCATCAGTATTACTGAGGGAATTTCAATGGTGGTACTTGTATTTCTGGCCATGCCATTAAAGTGGATTTTTGACTTGCCAGACATGGTAACCTATGTAGGGTGGATTCATGGTATATTGTTTATTCTTTACATGTTGGTGTTATTTCCCACTTCCCGAAAATTAAAATGGACTTTTCAAAACACCTTGTTTGGGCTGATAGCATCTGTTTTGCCTTTTGGCCCGTTTTTGTTTGACAGAAAACTCAAAAAACAGGAAAAAATAATTGAAGACAAAGCCTAAACACATTCAATAAATGGCCGTCATCAGCAAAAAGAAGATCATTTATCTGATAAGTGAAAACCTTAGAAAATACCTTGTCAAATATGGCAGGGAAGTGGATATACCTATCCATTACAAGGAATTACTGCGGTATACCAATTCCATAGCCCTTTATGATTTCAAAGGAAATGATACGCTCTGGGAAACCGTTTTTTATGACGAGTCGGACAGGAATGAGATTCATTATAAAGTAAAAAAAATATATGCCCTTCTAAAAGCAGATGGGGACATGTCGGTGATGCAACATTTATATGTAGACAGGATAGATCTATGTACCTATGGCAACACGCAACCTTTTAGAGTGAGGATTGTTAATCGGATCAATGATAATTTTGACTATTTTTATATAAAAAATGCCGATGCCTCCCGGGTATATGGCTTGGAGTTGGAGCACTTACTATCGCCAAACCGGATTGGATATTTGGTCTACAGAGACTCTTTGATTGAAGAACACATTGCTGGAATTCCGGGGGAGCAATTTATGAAACAGCAAATAAATGATCCGCTGATCAACCCCATTCGTCTTTCCAAAGAATTCGTGAAATTCAACGAAAGGTGTTTTGTCAGACTTTTAGGAGATATGCATTCCTCCAATTTCGTTATTGATGTCACCCCTGATTTTGAAGAAACCCATTACCGCATCAGATCCATCGATTTTGATCAGCAGTCCTATGAAGGAAAAAAATCCATTTATTTACCCCAGTATTTTAAACAAAACAATGCCCTCATTCAATTGGGCATCAAGCACATTACCCAGGAATCCATGGCGCAGTACCAAAAAGAAGAAAGGGCTTTGATTGCAACTAGACTTAAAAGTTCCCCCAAGGAGATTACGGACATTCTCAACAGCATGGAAAAAGACACCCTCTCCACTGAGAATAATACCGAAAACCTCAAAGAGGATTTAGCCAGACATTATGGCAACCCATATTTTTTAAAATGTAAAAACATGGGTGAAATATTAAGAATGAGCCTGAATCAGGTATTACATCGCTAATCGGATTTTATAAAAAAACAAATTATTATTTGTTAAAAAACTTAAGGTAAGTTAAAAACCAAAACAATATCACAGTTTATCAGTTTCTAATTAGTTGCTAGCCGGTAGAGATTGGCATAGTTTATGATCAAAATAAAATAGTATAGCTTTTAAATTATTTTAACCAAAAAATATAAATAATCATGGGTGTAGCAGAAAAAAGGGTTTTTAAAAAACTTGGGTATAATAAAAATGAATCAGAGAAAATCGTTAATTCCCTTAATAAGCTTTTAGCTAATTATCATGTACATTATCAAAAACTTAGGAATTTCCACTGGAATGTAACAGGAGGAGATTTTTTTGATTTGCATGATAAGTTTGAGGAATTGTACGATGAATCCTTCGCCAATATAGACCTTATTGCTGAAAGGATCAGGGTATTTGGAATGACGCCCTATAGTTTAATGAAAGACTATCTCGAACATTCTGATATAAAGGAGGTAGGAACGGATCTAAATTCCAGAGAAATGGTAAATGAGGTCTTGGAAGATTTTCAAATCCTGGTAGACAACATGAATGATTGTGCCGAAAAAGTCTCCGAGTTGGGAGATACCGCTACGGAGGACATGTTAATCGCATTCATTAAAAGCTTGGAGTTGCATCACTGGATGCTTACTTCATTTCTCAAATAAAAATAAAAGCCCCAAATTTGGGGCTTTTTTAATAAAACCTCACTTCACAATTGGGTAAATCGTCCCGGATATTATTAATTTTTCGATTGCTGAGTCGGGTATTGTAACATACCAGTTTCTCCAGGTTAATTAGATGGCTGATGGGTTTCAGGTTCCTGACATTGGTACTGGCAATATCCAGTTCCCTCAAATCATATAATTTCTCCAAACCCTTCAGCACTCTGATATTGGTGCCGGATAAATTTAATTTTTTAATTCTTCCCAGGTTTTCTAATGGGCCTAAATCCTCTACTGCAGTATTGGCCACATCTAAAGTTTCTAAGTAGGTCAAAGAAGTCAAATGGGAAAGATCCCTGAAAGGAGCTTCCGAAATTTTTAATTCCTGTAACAAGGACATTTGAGAAATGGCAGAAGGGTCCTCCAAAGGAATATTCTGTATTTCCAGTTTTTTCAAGTTGAAAAATTTCAAAATGGGGGTAAGTTCATAAACATCCGCCTCCTTAATCACCAATTCATCACTGGCAGTCATTTTGTGAAGCGATTCTGTGCTGGGATCCTCTGTAATTTCAAACTGAGACAAAAACAATTTTTTCCAATTTTCATCCAATGATTCCCACCAGGTATTCAATTCCTGTATTCTAAATACAATGGTAGTTTGTGGAATTAGCTGTACCAATTCCTGAATCTCCCACATCGGTACCTCGGTATGGTCCAGATTGACTAATTGGAGAGACTGTAACCTTTTAAGAGCTTCTACAGAGGAAATTTTGGTATGCCTAAATGACAGGTGTGTTAGGGAGGTCAATCCCAGTAAGGCGTTTAGATTCGTAACTTCGCTTTGGTCACCTTCTATGGATAAAAGGGTCTTCATTTCAGCCAATGGAGAAAGGTCTTCTACCTGGGTATCCTCAAATGATATATAAACCGCATTTTTAAATTTCAGGGCCGGTCTGAGATTCACTACCCGGCTTGATGCCAAATTCAGTGAATCAATATTCACCACTTCTGTAAGTTTTTCTATACTTGGCTGTCCTTGGGCCAAATCAGGAATGTTTTGAATCAACACCTGATTCCAACCCTCTGGCAATGTTTCCCACCATGTCTGTAGGTTTTCAACATTATGGATCAATAAGATCCTTCTGTTTCTTCGTGCGAATTCATCGGCTGCATCCTCTGTAATACTGGTTCGGTCTGCATAAATCCTTCGGATGGATTGGGCACCATCCAGGGGATCAATCTGGTTCACTTCGGTCCCATTGATGTTTAAACGCCACAGATTAGTTAGTTCGGCTAGGGGAGAAATGTCAAGGATATTGGTCTCTTCCAAATTGATTTCCTCAAGGCTTTTCAAATCAGATAAAAACCCAAAGTTGATCAAGAAATTTCCTTTAAGATTTAAAATTTTAAGGTTTGAAAGGTTTTTAATATTTTCAATATTATTGAATCCGCTTTCCTCCAGGTTTAATTCTTCCAAAAGAATAAAGTTGTTTAGCACACCAAAACCCAACAATGGGGTATTGGAGGCGGAGAATTTGCGAAGGTCTTGCAGATTAGACAGGTCTTCAATGTTTGACACCTGGGTTTTGGAAATGTCAAGGAACTGCAATTTATCTGAATATTTAACAAATTGAATGTCCTCGGTGGGCGTATTGGAAATGTCCAGGAAAGACAAGAACGTTACATTACTGATGGCGTTTAGTTCTTTGATTTGGGTATTGCTGATATCGACATATTTCAGATCCCGAAAAACATGAATAGGAGATAAATCCAGGATATACTCATTCCCTGAAATATCCAGGGTATCCAGACTACTGACCTTATATAGATCATCCAACTGGACAGAATCCTCTTCTAAAGTGTATTTTTCCCTCAAAAACCTTTCCCACTCCAGGGATAGAGATTGCCACCATTCCGATAATTCCTCATCCCTGCTTAATTTGGTGGTATAGATACTGGCGATTTTCAATTCATTGGAATCCCTGTCCAAATTGATCTCAATATACCTGGATTTTGTGTTTTCAATTTCCTCATTGTCCAATCCAATCGCATTAATGGTCCGGTCGAGGGACACTTCAAAATAAAGTTCATCGTTATCGTTCAATTTTGGATTAATTTCCTTGATTTTAAATTTAAAGGAAGCATCCTTAAAAAAAAATTCAATGTCCTTTAGATAAGATGTCACGCTTTTATTGGTAATCACCTTTCTGTCAAATAATAAATCGTCCTCAATCTGAACCTGTTCATCCCTAAAAATTTTTTTATAACTTTCTCTGATGATCACATCCTTATCCCGGGCGGAGGTTTCGCTGTTGCCAACAGTATTGAGAAAATATTCAAGAAAGCTGACCTGATTTTCAACCTGCTGACTGAAATCCTTGATTTCTTGTTTTGAATATTCCCCCAATTCCTGGGCAAGGGTAAAGCTTTGGCTTCCAAATAAAAGTGCCAGGAGTAAAATAAATGCCTTATTAATTCCGGTCATATATATAATTCAAAATAATTTCTTGATCACCTTCCTCCAGCTTTACCAGGTTGGCAATCAGCCACCCGGTATTAAATCCTGGTCTATTGAACTGCGAAAGTTCAAAATACCAATTATCAATTTGAAAGAAATGAAATTTTGTATCCTTAACAGTTTCAAATTTCAGCCGGTTGCTTTTTATCTCATAAATAAACAATGTCAAATAATCCGGTTTAAAACTGTCTGGCGTATATGATTCAGGCCTGGGATCATCCTGCATGGCTTTACGCAAATTCATGAAACCAAGTTCATGGCTTAAAGGATGAAGAAATTTTTTGTCCTCTCCTTCGGGTTTATCAAAAGCATCAGTGAAATCGTCAAACAAAACATTTTCAATCACCCATTCGTAGCCAAGACCTTGTTCCTGTAACTTCAAAAACAGTACCACATCTTGTCTTTTCCCTTTATAATTAAAAACTGTATTGACTTCGGCAAACCAATCCCCACCATGAAAATTCAGAAACTGGGGGTAAGTGTCAGAAACAACGTAGTTGATGAATTCTCTTTTGAGGTCATTGGAGACATCTGCCGTTTCATTGTCAAAAAGAATATTGATAAATGATTTTCTGAGGTCTACATCCCTATAATCTTCATCTCCAGGTAGGAAACGCCTGTCCCCTTCCTTGCTTTCTTCTGCATTAAACCTTCTGAAAAATTGGTTAAGTTGTTTGGTTGAGGCAGCAAACCTGCCGTCATCTATCAGCCGTCCGGAGCTGTTTGATATTTGCCCCGGAGCGGTCTGAATAGATATAATAATAATACATATTATAGCAAATCCTAATTTCATGCGGAAGTTTCAGTCACCCTCACATCTCCCAACAAAACATCCCAAAATTCAATGGTTCTTCCAGAAATTTGGGTTTGTTTTTTCTCTACATAAATGGTAATGTCCTTCTTGGTCGTATCCCTATAATTTAAACCAGCTTCCTGTGAGGTTCCTTCAAACCTTTGGTATATGGTGATCACACCTACATACCTGCCATCCGGCTGTCTCTCCAGGTCACTGATATAATGGATATCATACCAACTGATATTTACCCTGTCATAATTTAGGGCCATTAGCCTTTCAAAATACCTTCGTATTTTATAATAGGCTATCTCATTGGTATTGATGGAAGAAACCCCCATCTCGGCATCCGGAGAGAATAATTCTTCAGCCCGGTCCATGACCCTCGTAGCTTCGGAGAATTGGGTTTCCTTACTGCCTATAATGCTAATGTATTTACTTAAATCCTTTACCTTTTCCAAAGCCAAAGAATCAATTGCCTGTTTTCTTTGAGGACTTATGTTGTCATCCTGAGCAAATACCGTTAAGCTGGTTGCAAGAAAAAGGATCAAAAGGGATGGAATGTATTTTTTCATAATTTATCTGATTTCTTAATTTTTGAATTATCTTCTTCTTAGTTCTAGTTCTGTTACATTACCGGAACCATCCATCCTTATATCGCTGATGAAATTCAGGTTTTTCTTTGTGTCTTTAAGATAGTGAAGATATTTGTTGATGGTAGTAGGTTCATCATAATCCTTCACTCCAGACTCCTCATGGATGACAACCAGAACCGGTACATCCTGATTAGAAAACATGCCAAGGGCCTCTCTAATGGTGTTGTTTGCACTTTGAACATTGGTTGCATCGGCAACGGCGTTAAAATAATGCTCCAATTTACCCACAGCCACTTCTTCTGCAGAAGGTTCTTCTGGCTCTGGTTCCGGTTCAGGAGCCGATTCTTCCACCGGAACAGGTTCCGGCTCCGCCTCAACGATTTTCTTTTTACTTTTACAGGCTCCCAATGCTAATAAAACAAATAGCATGAAGGTCAAAGACCTTGTCAGGGGCGTTTTTAGGATGGTTTTTTTCATAAGTTAAATTGGTTTTAAATTTACATGCGCAAAATCAAAACGAGGATTAAACTGAATACCAGTGACCGATAATTCTGATCCGCATTTCATGTAAAGGAAAGATTGATTGTTTAGAGAATTTTAAGTGTTTAAATTAATTAACAAAAAGCATTCCACTGAAATTTGTAAAATGCATAAAGTTGGATTGGTTTTTGGTTTCTTATTTCGGTTTAAGTTACAATTGTTCTTTTTCTATATACTTATCAATAATAAACATTAATTATCAAAATGCATACTTGAATTGATAATATTGACGTTAAAATGTAGTGCAATATAAAATAATTTATTGATTTGAATAAAAGATTATTTTAACGGTGATTTTAAGATTTTAATCGAATAATTCGGCCAGTTTATTTTCCAATGTTTTACCTCTTAAATCCTTTGCCAGAATATTTCCTTCAGGGTCTACCATAAAGGTAGCCGGAATAGCATTGACCTGATAGGTAGCAGCCGCCTCAGAATTGAAATATTTCAAATCAGAAACCTGAGTCCATTCCAAACCATCTTCTTCGATTGCTTTCACCCACATGTCTTTGGTCCTATCCAGTGATACCCCGAATACTTCAAACCCGTCTTTGTTATATTTATTGTACAATCTTTTCACATTGGGGTTTTCTTCCCGGCAGGGTTTACACCAACCCGCCCAAAAATCAATCAAAACATATTTTCCCCTTAGATCCGATAAATTGACCAATTCACCTTCCGGATTGGGAAGGGAAATTTCAGGAGCTGGCTGCCCTACGGAAAGGGATCTCATTTCTTCCAGGTCCTGTTTCCATGAATTGATCAGCTTCATGTCCGGATAACGGGCACCCAATTCTGTAACGACACTATCCAAATAATTAAAATCGGTTCTCGGATTTAACATTCCCAGACCTGCTAAAGCTGCGAAACTTCCTTCCATTTCAGCAATGGCTGATTTTATTTTTTCTCCATGGTTGGTTTCCAAATCCATGGCCCGGTTCTGGATCGCTTCTACTTTCTCCTGATCCCTGTCAGCCATGGCTTCGTAAAATTCAGCATTCAATTCATTGCCCTCTTCCTGGTATTCCAATGTCAATTCATCAATGGTCAAAAGCAATTGACTGTCTTTGGAGCCTGAAAGAGCCAATTCTTCCGCGTCAAAATTGTAATCTACCAATATATCCTCATCATATAAGGCCAATCGGACAGTTTTTGCGTCCATTAGGTTCAATTCATAAAAATTGGGGCCATCCAGGGATAATTCATATTCAAATTTCCCATCATCTCCTACAGATATCGTATCCAGGACGTTAACCTGATCATTGTCATATTTAGACAATACCACCTGCCCTTCCGGGTGATTTTCCAAATTTCCCTCTATCAAAATTTTTCCGTCAAAATCAGACTTTTTTTCTGTACATCCAAATGCCAGCCAAAAGACTATTGCAAATGGCACGCAGTTATAAAATGTGTTTTTCATATTTATTTTTCCAATAATTCCATTAATATTTTACTCGCAACTTTAGGGTCTGCCTTCCCTTGGGATTTTTTCATTACAAGCCCCATAAACATTCCCATAAGGCCTCTTTTACCAGATCTGTATTCTTTAACTTTTTCTTCATTTTCTGCAAGGACGAGTTCTACGATAGGTTTAATGGTATTTTCACCACTTTCCTGGATTAGATTCATTTCTTGGGCAATTTCAAGAGGTGATTTATCCGGATTTTTGATCAATTCCGGATAAATTTTTTGGGATGCCACTGTGAAACTTACCTTTCCGTCCCCAATCAAAAGGATCAAAGCTGCCAGTTTTACCGGACTGATTGGAAAATCCTTTATATCCAACGTCAATTCATTTAAATAGGATTTCACTGGACCCATCATCCAATTGGAAGCAGATTTGTAGTTATTTGTTTCCACGCATAATTCATCAAACCAAAGGGCAATTTCCTTACTATCGGTCAAAACGCCGGCATCATACTCAGGAAGTCCATACAGGGACACAAATTTTTCGAATAATTCCCTCGGCAAGGTAGGCATTTCTTCCATAATACTGCTAAGCCACGCTTCGGAAACCACCACCGGACTTAGATCTGGTTCTGGAAAATAACGGTAATCATTTAAATCCTCTTTGGTCCTCATACTCCCTGTCAAACCCGTGGTAGCATCAAATGTCCTGGTTTCGGAAACTATTTCCTCCCTGTTTTCCAGCATCATGATCTGCCTCTCATATTCATGTTCAATGGCCCTGGAAACATTCCGGAAAGAATTCATATTTTTTACTTCCACTTTTTTACCCAGTTCCTTCTCTCCCCTTAACCTCACCGATACATTGGCATCACATCTCAGGGAACCTTCTTCCATGTTTCCATCACAGATCTCCAAATATTTGACGAGTTTCTTAATTTCCGTAAGTAACTGATAAGCCTCCTCCGAAGACCTCATATCCGGTTCCGTCACAATCTCAATTAGGGGGACACCGGCTCTGTTAAAATCCACCAGGGTATCAATTTCGCCTGCCAGGTGTATGGATTTACCTGCATCTTCCTCCAGGTGGATCCTGGTAAGAGCGACCTGTTTCTTTTCACCGCTTGATAAACTGATCGGGACAAATCCCCCCACACATATGGGGTTTTTATCCTGGGTTATCTGATAACCTTTCGGCAAATCAGGGTAAAAATAATTTTTCCGTGCAAATATATTTCTTTTGGTAATGGAAGAATGGCAGGCCAATCCCATTTTGATGGCAAATTCTACCGCTCTTTTATTTACCTTCGGCAAAGTGCCTGGATGACCCAATGTGATCACCGAAATATTGGTATTGGGCATGTTCCCAAAAGTGGTTGAGTCGGAGGTATACATCTTACTTTGGGTGAGCAATTGTGCATGAACTTCCAGACCTATGACCAATTCATATTTGCTTTTTATTTTTTCCGTAACAGATGAAATCCGCTTTTCTCCAATCATTTTTTAAATTTTTTCGGTTGCCATTCCAAAAATGGCAGAGTTTTAGTCCAAAACCAAATCTATAATTTGTTAAATTAACTGAGGGACAACCTTAATAGTTCTTCGGCTTTTGTCAGAACCTGAGGCAACCCGGATGAATCCTTCCCTCCTGCCGTGGCAAAAAAGGGCTGTCCCCCTCCTCCCCCTTTGATTTCTTTTGCCAATTCTCTGACCAATAACCCTGCATTGAGTCCCTTTTCTTCAATTATTGATTCATCTATTACTACCGCAATCTGAGGTTTTCCTTCAATATCTGCGGCAAGTACCGCTACCATGCGGCCCATTTCATTTTTCAATTCAAAGGAAAGCTTTTTTAAAGCTTCCGCATGAGGCAATTTAACCAATCCTAGTATCAAATGATAACCGTTCACGGATTTGGCCTGGTTTTTAAGGCTTACCTTGATTTGTTCGGTTTCCTTTTGGTGAAGACTTTCTATTTCCTTTTTCAAATTTGATTTTTCCGTAATCAGACTTTCGATTGATTTTTTAATATCTCTGGGACTTTTTAGCAGTTCCTGGATTTCCTGGATTAAGTGGAGATGATCCCTTACAAATGCTTCTGCCTTTTTTGAAGTAATGGCTTCTATTCTTCTCACTCCTGCAGAAATGGAGCCTTCCGAAACTATTTTGAAAAACCCGATCTCTCCAGTGGCATTAACATGGGTACCTCCACAAAGTTCAACGGAAAATTCCGGATCGAAAGTGATTACCCTGACAAAATCACCGTATTTTTCTCCAAATAGTGCTGTTGCACCCATGGATTTTGCCTCCCCTATTGGAACATTTCTTTTTTCTATCAACCTGATGTTGGCCCTGATTTTCTCATTGACCAAATCTTCCACCTTCTCCAATTCTTCCTCCGAAACTTTGGTGAAATGGGAGAAATCAAATCTAAGAAGTGATTCATTCACCAGGGATCCTTTCTGTTGGACATGATTTCCTAACACCGCTTTAAGGGCTGACTGCAGCAAATGTGTAGCCGAGTGGTTGTTTTTAATAAACTTCCTTTTTAGGGCATCTACCTGACAGCCAAACTCCCCCTCCGGGTTTTGAGGCAATTTATCGACGACATGTACAAACATATCATTCTCCTTCCTGGTATCCAAAACCCGGATGGTTTCGGGCCCATTGATAAGTAAGCCGGTATCGCCAACTTGCCCACCACTCTCGGCATAAAAGGGCGTTTTATTTAAAACAATTTGGTATTTGTCGGTTTTTTTATCTTTGATTTTTCGGTATTTAACAATCCTGGAATTTGCAGAAAGTGAATCATATCCCACAAACTCCAGCTCATCCTCATCATTTACCACAACCCAGTCACCGGTTTCCATTTTAGAAGCAGACCTTGATCTTTCCTTTTGTTCGTTCATGGCCATTTCAAATCCTTTTTCATCGACAGATAAACCATTCTCTCTGGCAATTAGTGAAGTCAGGTCAAATGGAAAGCCATAAGTGTCATATAACTCAAAGGCCACCAGGCCTGGAATGATTTTTTCATTATTGGACGCAAGACCCAACTTGATTTGGTCCAGATTCTTCAATCCTTTATCCAAGGTTCTCAAAAAGGCAATTTCTTCTTCCTGGATTACTTTGCCGATAAAATCTTCCTGCTGGTAGAGTTCCGGATAAACCTCACCAAAATGGGTGGTTAAAACTGGCACCAATCGGTGTAAAAATGGTTCTTTGAGGTTAAGGAAGGTATACCCGTACCTGATTGCCCTTCTAAGAATTCTTCTAATCACGTATCCCCCTTTATTATTCGAAGGTAATTGCCCATCGGCGATGGTAAAAGCTATGGCCCTTATATGGTCCACAATTACCCTGAAAGCAATATCCGCCTTTTCACTTCCTCCATATTTTAGGCCACAAAGTTTTTCGGTGGCTTCAATAAACGGTTGGAAAAGATCCGTATCATAATTGGATGTCTTTTGTTGGATGACCCTTACCAATCGTTCCAGCCCCATTCCGGTATCAACATGCCTGGCGGGTAAATCCAATAATTTACCATCTGCCAGCCTGTTAAACTGTATGAAAACCAAGTTCCAGATTTCAATCACCTGGGGATGATCGGCATTTACCAACTGATCGCCCGGCAAGGCATCAATTTCTGTTTGAGGCCGCATGTCAACATGGATCTCCGAACAGGGGCCGCAAGGTCCTGTTTCTCCCATCTCCCAAAAATTGTCCCTTTTAGACCCTGGAAGTATTTTGTCTCTGGATATCAATTCCGCCCAAAAATCTGCCGCTTCATCATCTCTTTCCAATCCGTCTACCTGATCACCTCCAAAAACCGTGACATATAACCTATCCACTGGTAAACCGTAAATCTCTGTGAGCAATTCCCATGCCCAGTTGATGGCTTCTTTTTTAAAATAATCGCCAAATGACCAGTTTCCCAGCATCTCAAACATGGTGTGATGATAAGTATCCACCCCCACCTCTTCCAAATCATTGTGTTTTCCTGAAACTCTTAGGCATTTTTGGCTGTTAGTAACCC
>JBBDSB010000431.1:0-5151 GCA_040905205.1 Cyclobacteriaceae bacterium | reverse complement strand
TTCGTCTCCCCTATCCCTAGCTGATCCCACTCTTGGTAGGATCTTTTTCCAAACGCTCAGTACCATGGCTCTTTACCACAGCACCTTTGGGGGGTTTGAAGCCCCCTTCCCGTAATTACGGGACAGGCACTTTAGGGTGACTCCGATGGGTCACTTCGACTGAGCTCAGCCCAGGCGGTTCCATCATCTCATTTACAGCATGCAGTGAAATAAATATTGCCGATTCACTGCTTCTCGGTACACGTATGAGTAGTGGCGGTTTTCGAAGCGCTTTCCTGTCTGCCCGAAACAAACTTTGCCAAGAGCTGAAAACCACAAATTTGCCGCATCACCCGCCATAAGCTATATGTTGTGTTGGCAAATCGTGCTTTAATAGTCAGTAATCAATGATTCATAGGGTATCTTTAACTTCTCATGAAGATTCCTGATCATTTTGAGCGTAAGCTTTCTTTTACGACTAAAAATCTCCGATACCCTGCTTTTGTAACCAATAATTTCAGCTAAATCCTTGTTGTCCATTCCCTTTTGTTCCATTCTAAACTTAATTGCCTCAATTGGATCTGGAGCCTCAATTGGATATTGTTCATCTTCATACTTTTCAATCAGTATTGATAAAATTTCTGCTTCGTCACCCTCTTCTGAGTCTGTTGGAGCATGGAATATCTTTTCAAGTCTCTTCAGGGCTTGATTATAATCTGTTTCAGTTTTTATAGCCTTAATATCCATATGTTTAAATTTTATCTGCGTTTATTTTGTCGTAATCTGTATGAGTTCCAATGAACCTGATAAACATCCATTGTCTAACATAGTTTATTTCCACAATCAATCTGTATTTATTGCCACAAATATTAAATACAACTCGCCCGCTCTTCAAAATACTCGCGTTAGCATATTCAGCCTTGATATCGATAGGATTTTTCCAGTTTGACTTGGATGCTTCCTTGTACCAGGTTTTTAATTGTTCCTTTGAATCAGCATGCTTTTGCCAGAACTCCCGAAGTATCTTTTTAGCAATTACCCTCATTGATTATTTTCATTATCTACGGACAATGTTAGTAAAAAGTTACCAAAATGGTAAATAGAAAGCTCTTTTATTTGCACCTGTTTCTCTGCATGTTTGCCAACCGGTCAAGTATAAAAGCCGTAGCGGCTTAAAAGCACATCACTTTCAAACCACATCTTTTCATTAACCATAAAGATAAGTCCCCCCATCATCTTTTTCTCAATTACTAAATGTATAGAGTAGAGACGTTGACGCACTCGGTCAGCTAAAAACTCACTATAAGGCATGTTTCTACACGTTTTTCTTAAGTGTTCGGAAGGGCTTCAAATTCTTTTTTCTTATTTTCAAACCACTCCTGCATTATTTGGCTTGTACAAATTGAGAACGAGCTTTACCATCATTTTTAATTCCCCTAATTTCACAATAATTTATCAATTCGTCTAAGTCTATTTCAATATCTTCAACCTCAAATCCTTGTGAAATCAAATCTTTCTTTGTCTTAAGAAATGCTTTGTGCCATTCATTCCAAGTATCATGCATACTTTCTCTGTCATCGATTATTTTCATGAATCGTTTCCAGTCTCTTTTTCTGTAATATGCAAGTTTAATTCCTATCATATTTTACTGATTTTGTACTCCTTTTAACATGCGGCATAACGGTTCTTGGCTATGAGCAGTTGGGGATTTTTTGCCCAAAATTTTCGGTTTAGCACCGACCTTTGGCTTATATTTTTTCTTTTTATTTAAGCACTTAAACCCCAATTGCTTATAGCTGTTAGGCAACGTTTTTATCAGCGTACTGTTTTATTTCGTTCAGTTCGGATTCCTTGTTTTCTTTTCCTTCTTCGATGTCAAAATCATCTTGAAGTCCAAGCCAAAATTTAGCTGAATTTCCAAAATATTTACTCAATCGTAAGGCTGTGTCGGCTGTTATTCTTCTGCGACCTTTTATTATTTCAGAAATCCGAGTTTGGGGAATTTTCAAGTCTTTCGAAAGTCGATAAGCCGAAATATCGAGTGGCTCTAAAAATTCGTAAAGTAAAATTTTACCTGGGTGAACATTTTCTAACTTTTCCATTTTCTTAAATTTTAATGATAATCGATTATTTCCACATCGCTCGCATTTCCATTATTCCATTCAAATATTATTCGCCACTGTTTATTTATTCTGATGCTGTAAAATCCACTTAAATTTCCGCTTAGTTTTTCAAGTCGATTAGAAGGCGGAATTCTTAAATCAGTAATATTTTGTGAATTATTCAACATCCTTAATCTTCGGCGTCCAACTTTTTGAATTTCAATCGGCATTTTTTTGACTCGAAATCCATTCCAAATCTGTTCAGTCTCTTTCGAGCGAAAAGAAACAATCATATTTTTGTTTTACGTTACTAACGCCAAAGATAAGTAAAAATTCCAAATTGGAAGGAGTTTGTAATTAAATGTTGCCTAACGTGTCGCAACTAAGAAACGTGGGTCATTTCGAAGCGATTACCTGTCCGCCAGTGACAAAGGAAGCAACGAAAACCAAATCCGGAGGAAAGCATTGTCCTCCCCATGTTTTCTTAGCTGTTGTTGCACTAAACCTACGGTAGATTCCAAAACTGCCCGATATGGCTTAACTTTTATTTTCAATCAAACATCTCTTTTAATCATGAAAAACCTGCCCGTCAGGCAGGTGGGAAAGCAAACCTTATCGAGACAGCCTGTACTAATTTAGCAGGATTCAGGGAACTTTACGAGAAGTTCCGTCAAAAAATCACAGTGGCCGGCAGAGGTGAGAGCACCTTGCGCATTTATTCCCACCACCTGGCAAAGCTGGCCGTGCATTTTAACCGCATCCCCACGGCCCTGGACCCTGACCAGGTAAATGATTCACAGGAACATAACTTGTCCCGAGTATCGCCTCCTACATCAACTACATCAAGAAGGAACACGGTGTAGGCAGGGACAAGTGCAGGATAGCCTATCCCGCTTTTTTGCGGGAACGGCACAGAGCTGCAGTTTCTTTTTCAAACACATCCTGCCCTCACCCTATGTAGTTCCCCATGCCCTTTATCCAAGAAAGGAGTCCCCTCTTCCCGATATCCTTACTCAGGAACAGGTCGGCCAGGTCCTCGGATCGACTTCCAACCTCAAGCACAGGGCCATCATCGCTCTGATTTACGGTATCCGGCTCAGTGAACTCCGCTTCCTGGAGATAAAACACATTAGCAGAGCAGATCCCGATGCTCCTTTAGATTTACATTATATTAATATTTAAAGAATGCTACTATTACTAAGGATGTGGGTATGTGGGTAACCCGATAGGGTTATCCACGGGACAGGCTATGGGGACAGAACCTAAGCTTACATCCCCACCTACACTGTATCGTTCCTGCCGGCGGACTGGCCACTTCCGGTAAATGGAAGGATTCCCTTTCCAAGGGACGTTTCCTTTTTCCGGTAAAGAAAATGTCTGCCGTCTTCAGGGCCAGAATGGTGCAGGCACTAAGGGAAAAAAAACTGTTGGATCAGAAAACTGCAAAGCAATTGTTCTCCAAAAAATGGGTCATCTATTGCAAAAAACCATTCTTCGGCCCCAGGCAGGTAATCGAATACCTGGGAAGGTATTCCCACAAAATTGCCATCAGCAACCAACGTATCAAAACCTTCCAAAACGGTAAAGTAAGCTTCTCGGTAAAAGACTATCGCCATCATGGCAGGAAGGAAACCTGCTCACAGGAGGTAAGGGAATTCCTTAGGAGATTTACACTACATAACTTGTCCCGAACATCGGGATTTTACCCAAAGGCTTTACCCGCATCAGACATTACGGAATCCTGGCCAGTGCTTACAAGGCAACACACAAGGCCGATATAGATAGGCAAATCGGCCAGCTCGTATTGGAGGTAGGGGAAAAACCAGCTTCCTTGCTCAGAAGGTGCCCTTGCTGCAAGACCGGAGAATTGCATACAGTGGGATGTTTCGAACAAAAGAGGCCTCCAGCTAACTGGGTCAACAAAATCAGGAAGCAAAAAAATAAGCGTCAGTTAGCTTAATGGGATAGCTATGCCCAAATGGCTAAAACAGCCTAAAATTCGCTCCAAAAACCTTAAACAAGTGGACACCATCTACTAAAAAAAGGAAACACGGACCAACGAACAACTTAAAAATAGCCACTTTTTCATTCTTCAAGCGCTAAAAAACAAAAGAGGGAAAACCTTTCCCCGTAGTTACCCTAATTCCTAGCACCCCTTCAATGATTCATTGAAGTTTACCCTGAGCTTGCCGAAGGGTTCAACATTGCATTCAGACTAGGCTGTTCCAGCCGTCAGAATGCTTAGTTATTGGCAAATCGTTTTTTACATCCGAAGATTTAGGTTCAATTTGGCTCCCAATGCATTGAAAATTCGCATAACTGTTTCGAAAGTCACATTTCCTGTGCTGTTTTCAAGTCTTGAAATTTGCGCCTTTTTTACTCCAACCAATTCACCCAATTGTTCCTGAGTCAGATTTCTCTTTTTTCGGGCAGTTTTAATCATATCTCCGATTAATTCGAGTTTTAACTCAAATTCGTATTCGTTTCTTTCTTTTGTTCCTTTTTTTCCAATTAAAAGGTCTTCTGCTTCATCTAATTTGTAACTTTTCATTTCTTCTTATTTTTTAGATAATTCATTCTAATCCTGTCGGCTTTTACCATCTCTTTTTTGTCTATCTTGGACGTTTTCTTAATTATTCCGTGGGTTGCAAAAACAAGAGTTTCTTTTTTATCATCTTTGTCCCAAAAAGCAAAAAGTCTGTATTGGTTTCCCGAATACAAGGTCCTGAATTCCCAAATATCGCTGGATAATTTTTTAAAAAATTTCGGGTCCGTGTTTTGTTCGGCTCTTCTGATGTTCTGTAATATTTTTTTTCTTACTTTTAATTCCTGCTTTTGCACATATTCAAAAACTTCTTCCAAAAGTCTCGTTTCAAATCGTTTTTTCATTTAATTAGTTATAAAATGTAATTACGATTCAAAGATACAATAGGTTTCGTTAATTGTAAACATTTGTTTGATTCAAAATGTTTGCCAACGTTCTGTATAAACTGCGTTTAAATGCAGTTTATACTTTGTGTGTGCCTTGAATGGTGAATATAGGTCAAAAAGTTGACCGTTCCAACGGGTG
>JBBDSB010000430.1:0-29685 GCA_040905205.1 Cyclobacteriaceae bacterium | reverse complement strand
GGCTATCCCGGGGGAGCCATCATGCCAGTATATGATGCCCTATATGATTATATGGATCTTATCCAGCATATTCTTACCCGCCACGAGCAAGGGGCCATTCATGCTGCGCAGGGCTATGCCCGGGTATCAGGCCATGTAGGTGTCTGTATGGCTACCTCCGGCCCCGGCGCTACCAATCTTATTACGGGTATGGCCGATGCTTTGATAGACAGTACCCCATTGGTATGCATCACGGGTCAGGTGGCTTCTCATTTATTAGGTACCGATGCCTTTCAGGAAACTGATGTGGTTGGCATTTCCATGCCTGGTACCAAATGGAACATCCAGGTAAGGAACGTCAATGATATTGCCCCTGCTATTGCAAAGGGATTTCATATTGCCAGATCCGGAAGACCGGGACCTGTCCTGATAGACATTACCAAAGATGCCCAAACCGCGATGGGTGAATTCAATTACGTCCCCTGCCTCAATATACGGTCCTACAAACCATATCCTAAAGTAGAAGATGAGGCCATCAGCAAAGCAGCAAAACTGATCAATGAGGCCCAAAAACCATATGTGCTTTATGGCCAGGGCACAGTCATCGGCAATGCGGAAAAAGAGCTTTCTGCTTTCCTGGATAAATCCGGTATACCTGCTGCCTGTACTTTATTGGGAACAGGGGCCCTTCCCGAGGACCACCCCAGTTATGTCGGAAAATTGGGCATGCATGGCAATTACGGTCCCAATTTGCTGACCAATCAGTGCGATGTGCTTATTGCCATTGGAATGAGGTTTGATGACAGGGTGACCGGAGACATCAAGCGCTATGCCAAGCAGGCGAAAATAATTCATTTGGAATTGGACCCGGCAGAAATAGACAAAAATGTGAGGTGTGAAGTTCCTATAATTGGAGATTGCAAAGAAAGCCTTCAGAAACTCACCAAGAAAATTGATAAAAGGGAACATCCTGAATGGATCCATAAATTCAGGGAGCTGGAGGCAGAAGAGAAAAGAGTGGTGGTGGGAAATGATCTTTCTCCAACCAAGGTCGGTCTTACCATGGGAGAAGTAATCCGCCATATCAACGAATTCAAGGCGGATGATGCCATTTTGGTAACGGATGTAGGGCAACATCAAATGGTGGCATGGCGGTATTTTGAGTACAAGAGAACCCGTACTCAGGTTACTTCAGGTGGTCTGGGCACTATGGGCTTTGCCCTGCCCGCAGCCTTGGGGGCACAACTCCATGATTACAGCAGGCAGGTAATCTGTGTGGTGGGTGATGGAGGCATACAAATGACTTTTCAGGAATTGGGAACCATCATGCAGACGAAAGCCCCGGTTAAGGTGGTGTTGTTAAACAACAACTTCCTGGGAATGGTAAGACAATGGCAACAATTGTTTTTCGACAAGCGCTATTCTTTTACTGAACTGGACAATCCGGATTTTATAAAGATAGCAGAAGCCTATAATTTTAAAGTACAGAAAGTGGATGAAAGAGGGGATTTAAGGCAGGCTGTAGCGGAAATGTTTATCCATGATGGCCCTTATTTTCTGGAGGTGGTCGTTGAAAAAGAAGATAACGTTTTCCCAATGATCGCATCAGGAAGCTCAGTGGAAGAAGTCAGACTAAGTTAATCAAATGAAGAAAAGATATACAATTTCTGTTTTTACGGAAAACTTTATTGGTATTCTCAGTAGAATCACCCTTATTTTTACCCGGAGGGGTATTAATATTGATGGTTTCACCGCTTCGGAAAGCAGAGAAGCAGGCATTTACAGGATTACCATAGTGGTAACGACCACCGATGAGTTAATTATCCAACTCTCCAAACAGATAGAAAAGATCATCGATGTGATCAAAGCCTTTTATTATTTGGATGAAGAAATGGTATTCCAGGAAATCGCCTTGTACAAGCTCCCAATAGACAGCCTTGATCCGGGCCTGGAAAGAGTCATCAGGCAACACAATGCCAGAATCATTTCAGCAGAAAAGGATTTTGTGGTCATAGAAATGACCGGACACAAAGAAGAAACCCAGGAGCTGTTAGAGGTATTAAAAGATTTTAACATTCTGGAATTTGTAAGGTCCGGAAGAGTGGCCTTGGCCAAACCCATGGAAACCATTGATAAATATTTATAATAATATCCATTAAATTAATTTAACCTATCATTATGAAACTGAAGTTCGGTACAGTTGAAGAAAACGTTGTGACAAGGGAAGAATTTCCTCTTGAAAAAGCCAAAGAAACCTTAAAAGATGAAGTCATTGCCGTATTGGGGTATGGTGTGCAGGGCCCCGGCCAGGCCCTTAACCTGAAAGACAATGGATTTAATGTAATTGTAGGTCAGAGAAAAGGATCCAAAACCTGGGACAAAGCCGTTGCTGATGGATGGGTTCCCGGTGAAACCCTTTTTGAATTGGAAGAGGCTTGTAAAAAAGGCACTATACTTCAGTTTTTGCTGTCTGATGCAGGACAGATTGCACTATGGCCTACGGTCAAAAAACACCTGACTGCCGGAAAAGCATTGTATTTTTCCCACGGTTTTGGTATTACTTATAAAGAACAAACAGGAATTATCCCTCCTGAGGATGTAGATGTAATACTGGTGGCCCCAAAAGGTTCAGGAACTTCCTTGAGAAGAATGTTTGTTGAAGGAAGAGGATTGAATTCTTCTTTCGCTATTTTCCAGGATGCTACTGGAAAAGCCAGGGAGCGGGCTGTGGCACTGGGTATCGGCGTGGGTTCAGGATATTTGTTTGAGACAGATTTCTACAAAGAAGTGACTTCTGACCTTACCGGTGAAAGGGGCACCCTGATGGGAGCCATACAGGGAATATTTGCTGCCCAGTATGATGTATTAAGAGCCAATGGCCACAGTCCCTCTGAGGCCTTCAACGAAACGGTGGAAGAACTTACCCAAAGTTTGATGCCATTGGTAGCGGAAAACGGGATGGATTGGATGTATGCCAATTGTTCCACTACGGCACAAAGGGGCGCGTTGGATTGGTGGAAACCATTTAGAGATGCCACCAAGCCTGTCTTTGAAAAACTTTATGCCAGTGTAAAATCCGGCAAGGAGGCAAGCAAATCCATTGAATCCAACAGCAAGTCAGATTACAGAGTCAAGCTTGAAGAAGAGCTGAAGGAATTAAGAGAGTCTGAAATGTGGCAGGCAGGAGCTACAGTCAGAAAATTAAGACCTGAAAACAATTAAAAAATAAGATGTCGGAAAAGCTTTGGATTTTTGATACCACATTACGGGATGGAGAACAGGTCCCCGGTTGTCAACTTGATACCAGGGAAAAAATAGTTGTAGCCAGGGCTTTGGAAGCGTTGGGAGTAGATGTCCTCGAGGCCGGTTTTCCGGTTTCAAGTCCAGGGGATTTCAAATCCGTCGTTGAAATTTCCAAGGCAGTGGAAAACCCCATCATCTGTGCATTATCCAGAGCGGTTGAAAAGGACATACAGGTGGCCGCAGACGCACTTCGGTTTGCTAAAAGAGGCAGGATCCATACCGGAATCGGTGTCTCCGGTTACCATATTGAACATAAATTAAGAAGCACGCCCGAGGCAGTTCTCGAAAAAGCCATTAATGCCGTCAAATTTGCCAGAAACCTGGTGGAGGAAGTTGAGTTTTATGCCGAGGACGCGGGAAGGGCGGATAAAGAATACCTGTCCCGTTTGCTCGAACAGGTGATTAAAGCAGGAGCCCGCATAGTCAATATTCCTGATACCACTGGTTATTGTCTTCCAGAACAGTATGGTGCACTGATACGGCACCTAAAAGAAAATGTTCCCAATATTGACGAGGCCATCATTGCCACCCATTGCCATAATGATCTTGGCTTAGCAACTGCCAATTCTTTATCGGGGGTACTCAATGGCGCCAGGCAGGTGGAAGTAACCATGAATGGTATTGGGGAAAGAGCGGGAAACACTTCACTTGAAGAAGTGGTAATGGCCATTAAAAGCCACAAGGAAATCCCTGTTTTCACCAATATCAATACCAAAAAGATTTACGAAACCAGCAGGATCATTTCTAAGTTGATGAACATGCCCATACAGCCAAATAAGGCCATAGTGGGTAGAAATGCCTTTGCCCATTCCTCAGGAATCCATCAAGATGGCGTATTGAAAAACCGGGAAAACTATGAAATCATAGACCCAAAAGACGTCGGGGTGGAAGAATCCTCCATTGTATTGACAGCTAGAAGTGGTAGGGCGGCCCTAAAACACCATTTGAAATTGCTCGGTTTTGAATTTGAAGGAGAGAAACTAAATCAAATCTACGAGGATTTCTTAACCCTTGCCGATTCCAAAAGAGATATTGGAAGAAAAGACCTTTTATCACTGATTGGAGAACACATTGAAAATTCTCCCTTTATCACCCTTGAAGAAATAACTTATGCCGGCAAAGAAGGCGAAGAAGCCAAAGCTCAGATCACCCTTAGTGTAGGGGATAAAATAATGGATGGAAGCGCTACCGGCAACGGTCCGGTAGATGCCGTCATCAAATCCATTAAGCAATTGATCTCCCATGAGGTAATATTGGATGAATTTTTAATTCAGGCCATGACAAAAGGCAGTGATGATATATGTAAAGTACACATGAGACTGATGCACAAAAGTAAACCTTATCATGGATTTGGTTCTGAAACTGATATCGTATTGGCTTCGGCCAAGGCATTTGTGGATGCTTTGAATAAATTACCCGTCAATCAAGATTGACAAAACACAAACCATAATGGAGAAAAAAACATTATTTGATAAGATTTGGGATGCACATGTAGTCAAATCCATCCCAAATGGACCGGATGTTTTCTTTATAGATAAGCATTTTATCCATGAAGTAACCAGTCCGGTGGCTTTCCTGAATTTGGAAAAGCGCGGTAATTCGGTCATGTTTCCTGAAAAAACCGTGGCCACTCCTGACCATAATGTGCCTACTATTGACCAGGAGAAGACCATAAAAGACCAACTCTCCCGGATGCAAGTGGATAAACTTCGGGAAAACTGTAAAAAACATGGCATTGAATTGCATGATCTGGGTTCAGATCACCACGGCATTGTTCATGTCATTGGCCCTGAATTGGGTATCACCCAACCTGGTATGACCATCGTATGTGGAGACAGCCATACCTCCACCCATGGTGCCTTTGGAACCATAGCTTTTGGGATCGGTACTTCAGAGGTGGAAATGGTTTTTGCCACGCAGTGTATCATGCAGAACAAGGCCAAAAAGATGAGGATCACAGTGGATGGAAAATTGGGAAATGGAGTCACTTCAAAAGATATTATTCTCTATATTATCTCCCAGATTTCCGCTAGTGGCGGGACCGGTTATTTTATTGAGTATGCAGGGAGTGCCATCCGGGAATTGAGCATGGAAGCCAGAATGACGATCTGTAATATGAGTATTGAGATGGGCGCCAGAGGTGGATTGATTGCTCCTGATGAAACCACTTTCGCCTACCTGAAGGGGAAACAATATGTACCAAAGGGGGCAGAATGGGATAAAACAGTAGAAAAATGGCGGAAGTTAAAAACCGATGATGGGGCTGAATTTGACCTGGAATATCAATACCGCGCTGAGGATATTGAGCCAATGATTACTTATGGCACCAATCCTGGAATGGGTGTGAAAGTAAGGGATATCATCCCTACCACTGATGGAATGGATGTCAATACCAAGAGATCTTATTTAAAATCATTGGAATATATGGGATTTAAACCAGGAGAATCCATGAAAGGCAAGAAAATTGATTATGTCTTTGTTGGGAGTTGCACAAATGGCCGTATTGAAGATATCCGCTCCGTTGCCGCGTTTGTCAAAGGAAAGAAAAAAGCTGATAATATCACCGCATGGATAGTTCCGGGTTCCAGGGAAGTGGAAAAGAAAGCCATAGCGGAAGGCCTGGTGAAAACATTGGAAGAGGCCGGTTTTAAATTACGCCAGCCCGGATGTTCAGCCTGCCTGGCCATGAATGATGATAAAATTCCTTCTGGCAAATACGCCGTTTCTACTTCCAACAGAAATTTTGAAGGCAGACAAGGTCCAGGATCCAGAACACTACTGGCCAGCCCGCTCACTGTAGCTGCGGTGGCCATAACCGGAGAGGTATCTGATCCCAGGGATTTGTTGTTTCAAGAAATAGAAAAATAATATAATGGCATACGATAAATTTAATGTTTTGACAAGCACCGTGGTGCCTTTGTCTTCTGAAAATGTAGATACGGACCAAATCATACCTGCAAGATTCTTAAAAGCCACAGAACGCAAAGGATTTGGCGATAATTTATTCAGAGATTGGCGTTATGACAGTGAGGGTAAACCCAAAACCGATTTCATCCTGAATGATCCCACCTATGAAGGAAAAATTCTATTGGCCGGGAAAAACTTTGGTTCCGGTTCCAGCCGTGAGCATGCTGTGTGGGCTTTATATGATTATGGATTTAGATGTGTGGTTTCCAGCTTTTTCGCTGATATTTTTAAAAACAACTGCCTCAACATAGGTGTTTTGCCTGTTACCGTCACGCCTGATTTCGCTGACGAAATTTTTGCCGCAGTGGAAAGGGATCCCAAAACCCTGGTGGAAATTGATATTCATAAGCAGACCATAACGATTCTTTCCACTGGAAAGCATGAATCTTTTATCATCAATGAATACAAAAAGGGAAACATGAAAAACGGTTTCGACGACATTGATTATTTATTGAACCTTAAAGAGGAAATCCGGACCTTTGCAGAAAAAGGAGAATATTAATCATTACGACTCCAGATTAAACCCCAACAGGACTTCTATTGAAAGATTAATTGATAGGAAATGAGTAAAGATAAAAAAATAGAAATCATGGACACCACCCTTAGAGATGGTGAACAAACCTCGGGAGTATCCTTTCTTCCGTCCGAAAAGCTTCAAATTGCGAAATTGCTGTTGGAGGAACTGAATATTGACAGGATTGAAGTTGCCTCGGCCAGGGTTTCTGAAGGAGAACTGGAAGGCGTGAAAAAAATCACCCATTGGGCAGGAGAGAAAGGCTATTTGGACAGGGTGGAAGTATTGGGTTTTGTAGATACGCCAAAGTCCGTTGATTGGATAGTGGATGCGGGTGCCAAGGTAATGAATTTATTAACAAAGGGCTCCTTAAATCATTTGACACATCAATTGAAGAAATCACCTGAATTGCATTTTGAGGAAATAGAAGCCTGCATTCACTATGCTGAAGAAAAGGGTATCGCCGTCAATGTCTATCTGGAGGATTGGAGTAACGGGATGAGGAATTCCAAGGAATATGCCATGTCCTTGATTCACCTTCTTTCCACACTTAAGGTAAAGCGCATCATGTTGCCGGATACCCTCGGCCTTTTGAGTCCTGAAGAAGTAAATTCTTTTATGCATCTCATTTGCAAGGAATTTCCAAATATTCATTTTGATTTTCATGCCCACAATGATTATGATCTTTCGGTTGCAAATGTGCTTGAAGCACTGAAAAAGGGTGCTAAGGGGATACATACTACAGTAAATGGGCTTGGGGAACGGGCCGGCAATGCCCCATTGGAATCTGTAGTGGCTGTCATAAAGGATTTTACCGACTGTAAACTCAGTGTCCATGAACATAAAATATATCGCATCAGTAAACTGGTGGAGCAATTTTCAGGACTGCGGATTCCAGCAAATAAACCTGTGGTTGGAGAAAATGTTTTTACCCAAACCGCAGGAGTCCATGCGGATGGTGACAATAAGAAAAACCTTTATTTTAGTGATCTTCTACCTGAGCGTTTCGGAAGAACCAGGAAATATGCCTTGGGCAAAACTTCCGGCAAAGCCAATATTCTCAAAAACCTGATTGAATTAGGGATTTCTTTGGAGCCGGAAGAACTTTCAAAAGTGACTCAAAAAATCATAGAATTGGGGGACAAAAAAGAAAGGGTAACGACAGAAGATCTGCCCTACATCATATCAGATGTGTTACAAAACAATTCCATTAATAAAAATATTGTCATCGATGGATACCACATGGTTCATTCTAAGGGTTTGAAGCCATCTGTTCAACTTAGGATGAAAATATTTGATAAATTTTATGAACAAAATGCTTCGGGAGACGGTCAATACGATTCTTTTATGAAGGCATTAAAAAGGATCTATAAATCCCTTCAAAAAGAATTGCCAAGGCTGATCGATTTTCAAATCAGTATACCCCCGGGAGGAAAAACCGATGCTTTTGTCGAATGTGTAATTACCTGGGACTTTGATGGAAGGATTTTCAAAACCAAGGGCTTGGACAGTGACCAAACGATTGCGGCCATGAAAGGCACGGAAAAAATGCTCAATATTTTAGAACAAATAAAAATCAACAACAAAACAGAAAAAAAGAATCCTTATGGAAATGAATATAGCCCTATTGCCTGGTGACGGCATTGGACCCGAAGTAATTGATCAAGCTGTAAAAACCGTAAAATCCATAGCCAAAAGGTTCGGACACGACCTTTCCTTTAAGGAAGCGATAACAGGTGCTGCTGCCATTGATGCGGTAGGGCATCCTTACCCCGAAGCCACCCATCAGATTTGTCTTCAGTCGGATGCTGTATTATTCGGAGCCATAGGAGATCCAAAATATGACAATGACCCAAGTGCTAAGATAAGACCGGAGCAAGGCCTTTTGGAAATGAGAAAACGCCTGGGTCTGTTTTCCAATGTACGACCTACTTTTACCTTCCCTTCATTGCTACATAAATCTCCCCTAAAGAGGGAACGAATTGAAGGAACGGACCTTGTTTTTCTTAGGGAACTGACCGGGGGAATATACTTTGGAGAACCGCGTGGGCGCAATGAGCAAGGCACCAAGGCATTTGACACCTGTATTTATTCGGTTGAAGAAATCGAAAGATTGGCCAGAATGGGATTTGAGTTTGCCCAAAAAAGAAGAAAGCTGCTCACCTGCGTGGATAAAGCCAATGTATTGGCCACTTCCAGGCTTTGGAGAGAAACCGTACAGCGGCTGGCCCCTGAATATCCGGATGTTAAAGTAGAATATGAATTTGTGGATGCCGTGGCCATGAGGCTCGTCCAATGGCCAAAAGCTTACGACGTCCTGATCACTGAAAATTTATTCGGAGATATCCTTACTGATGAAGCCTCTGTAATCAGCGGATCTATGGGTTTAATGCCATCTGCTTCATTGGGCACCCACAACAAATTATTTGAACCCATCCATGGGTCCTATCCCCAAGCAGCCGGGAAAAACATTGCCAATCCATTAGCTGCCGTATTGTCTGCCTCCATGATGTTTGAATATGCATTTGAACTCCAGGAAGAAGCAAATTTAATTTCCGACATGGTAAACTTATCTTTGGAAAAAGGAATCGTTACGGAAGACCTTGTGGATGGAAAAGGTGAAAAAGCCTATTCCACCTCTGAGGTGGGAGATTGGTTGGCCGAAAGGATATTAAATGGTTGATGTCTTCATTTAATTGATGAACAGAGGAGTTCGATTATAAAATAGTACGAATTCTGGGTGCTAATCCTTTCCGGAGCAAATGGGTAATTCCCTGATAACGCAAACCATCTAAGAATCATCCCAAATCTCATTTTCAGCGACTCCCCCTTATAAAGGGGGATTTACCTGATCTGCTTTTTCCGGGTCTATTTTAAGGAGCGTACTGCTTGACCAAATAAACGTCATCTAAAATCGAACTCCAGTTCATCAATGAGCGGTGCTCCTATTAGTTATTTTGATAACAAATGTCAGATTATCATGAGGATAGGCGTTGAGTTAGATGATAGGTTATTAGCTTTTTTGATAACGGAGGGTAGATTACAATTATCAGATTATCAGCAAGATAGCCGTTTAATTATATGATAGGTTGTTAAGTTTCTTCAGGGTAAATTACTTGACTTTTTCCACAAATGTATCAATTACTTTTTGGGTAATTCCCGTATTGGAATAACCTCCATCATGAAACAGGTTTTGCATGGTCACCATCCTTGTAAAATCCGAGAAGAGTGTAACGACATATTCGGCACAATTTTCCGCTGAAGCATTCCCTAAGGGAGAAGTCATGTCTGCAAAATCAAAAAAATCATTGAAGCCACTGATGCCTGAACCTGCTGTCGTTTTGGTGGGAGATTGTGAAATGGTATTCACCCTTACTTTTTTAAGACCACCATACCTTAGGCCGTAGTTTCTGGCAATACTTTCCAATAAAGCTTTGGCCTCGGACATGTCACAATAAAACGGAAAGGCCCTTTGTGCGGCAATATAGGTCAAGGCGACTACGGAGGCCCATTCATTGAGTATATCCTTTTTTTCCGCCACCTGAAGCATTTTATGAAAAGAAATAGCAGAAACATCATATGATTTTTGAACCCAGTCGTAGTTCAAATCCCCATATGCTCTTCCTTTCCTAACATTGGGAGACATACCAATGGAGTGAAGGAGAAAATCAAAATTTCCCCCTAAATATTCCTTGGCTTCATCATAAAGTTTTTCAATATCTTCAACTGAGGTAGCATCAGCAGGAATAATTATGGTATTACATTCTTCCGCCAGTTCTTTGATGGCGCCCATCCTCATGGCAATGGGGGCATTGGTCAATACAAATTGGGCTCCTTGTTCTTTTGCTTTTAAGGCAGTCTGCCAGGCAATGGAATTTTCATCCAAAGCACCTGTTATGATTCCCTTTTTCCCTTTTAATAAATTCTCAGGCATATTAAAATTTTAAAGTTGTAACTTTAATTAAATAAAATTGTACAAAATTAACTAACATAAGTTAATCTTTTTTTGTCCAAATCAATCAATCTTCAATAATTTGGCTTAGGAACCCAATAGTTCCTTAGCACTTTCAAAGGCAGAGGCGGATGGATTAGATCCCGATATCATTTGAGCAATTTCTGACATCCGTTCACTTTCTGACAATAATTTGATTTTGCTTATGGTTTTATGTTGACTATTATCTTTATAAACAAAATAATGTTTCTCCCCTTTAGCAGCTACCTGCGGGAGATGTGTGATGCATATCACCTGATGGTTTATGGAAATTTTCTGCATCATTCGGACCATTTGAAGCGCAACTTCCCCTGAAATACCAGTGTCAATTTCATCAAATATCAAGGTGGGGAGCGCCATTTTATCTGCCATGATATATTTAACGGCAAACATTAACCGTGAAAACTCCCCTCCGGAAGCCACCTGCCCAATGGGTTGAGGGGCTATCCCTTTATTGGCAGAAAAAAGGATGTCAATTTCATCTGTTCCTGTGTGATTGGGGGCAATTTCCCTCCTCCTCACTTCTACTTTCGCATTTTCCATTCCCAAATACCCCAATAATTCCTGAATTTCATTGCTGAAATGGCTAAAAACACTCATCCTTCTTTTAGAAAGTTGGGAAGACAGGTCCTTCATGGTATTTTGAACTTTCTCAAGTGAGATTTTATCTTGGGCCAATTGCTCTTCAATATGATCCATCCTGATCACTTTTTCAGAGAGGGATCCGGTCAATTCAATTAGCTCCCTATCGGTATGCACCCCATGTTTTTTTTGTAACTGATAAATTTTACTCAAGCGCTCACTCGTCCATTCCAATTTCTCAAAATCAACTTCAATGGTATGTTCCTCGGAAGCCAGGCTCTGGGAGATGTCCTGCAACTCTATCCAAACACTTTCAAAACGATTGTTCAAATCTTCAAATGATTTTCCAAATTTCGCCAAAAATTGAAATTGTTGTTTGATATTGCCCATAGTCTGCAAAGCCCCGATTTGATCATCTTCCAAAAAACTTAAAATTTCATTGGCCTTGCTTTTAATCTCCTCAGCATGTTGGAGCAATTCCTGTTGTGATTCTAATCCTTCTTGTTCCCCGGGTTCCAAAGCAAGACTGGAAAGCTCTTCCAACTGAAATTGGTTATAATCCGCTTCCTGGTTCAAGGAAAAAACTTCAGACTCCAGTTTTTTTACGGATTGTTGGAGGGAAGTGTATTCTCTATATAATTTTTGGTATTCAGTCATCTCTTTTTGAGTTTGACCGTAAGCATCAATCAATGATAATTGATAAGAGGAAGCGCTTAATAAGAGGTTTTCATGTTGGGAATGAACATCCACCAGAATTTTACCCAATTGCTTTAAAACCTCTAGATTAACAGGCGTATCATTGATAAAAGCCCTGGATTTTCCAGAAGGCGCTATTTCCCTTCGAATAATACATACTTCATCAAAATCAAGGTCATATTTTTCAAAAAATCCCTTCAACCCATAATGTGCAATATGGAAAACCCCTTCAATGATGCACTTGTTTTCCTCATTAAAAAGAGTTTTGGTGTCGGCACGATTTCCAAGCAATAATCCGACAGCACCCAGCATAATTGATTTTCCGGCACCTGTCTCACCGGTAATCATATTCAAGCCGGAGCATGGCTCCATGTCCAATTTTTCTATCAAAGCATAATTGGCTATGCTAAGGTTGGTTAACATTTGGAATTGGTTTCGTTCGGGAAGTTAAAATTAACTAAAAAGTAGGATTATCCTTTTAAAATATCATTGTATTTTCTCGCATTATTGGGATCAACTTTCAATAACACTTCCACAGCCTCCTGCCTGAGTTCTGGAGAGGCAGATTTTAATATTTTACTGATTTCATCGGATTTCGCATCAATAAAGCTAATGGTAAGTATACTATTAGGTTGAACCTGGTTAGCTTCGGAAACTTTAATAATAGCTTCAAGGATATTTCGGTAACCCTCCTCCGGATTGGTACTTAATAAATCCAATCCTTTTCTGTGGTATAGGTAATAGGCGTCTCTGACAGGGGCCATCACCTGGGAGTTATACAAGTCATTGGAAAGCCAATACCTGTTCCTTTTATCGGAGGGATTTTGGTTCCATCCCGGTCGTGAAGATTGCTGTGCATTGGCTACAATATTATTAGCCGTTTCAAAATAGGGATTGCCGCCCCTGGGAGAAAAAGTGTCATAATCCAGGCCCAAAGCAATGTAGGCATAGAAAGCCAACAAGGAGGTGATGTTATTCAAAAAGGAATATTGGTTAAATTCCAATGGTTGCGATTCCACATATTCAAAGGACCAATTTCTGTCGGCAAAATTGAGCAAAAGGCTTTCATAATTTGAACCATAAACCGGACGGACAGTCTGTATCTGAACGGTAGCGGAAAACACCCCTACCTGTGGCATTTCATTTATGGTGATGAGAAGGTTACCTTTGATCCGCTCCTCAGGCTTAAATTCATCATCCGTCCAATTCCTGCCATTTAAAAATTGCTCAAATGAAGCTTTCATTTTATCAAATATATCCCTGTCCTGAGTCCTTGCCCTTTCACTATTGATGGTGACGGAAAAATCAAGCTGCTGGGTCAATGCCTCTGCACTATAAAACAAACAAATCAGCATTAACACAGCAGAAAAAACAATTCTAATTTTAATAGCGTGCCGGTTTTTCATTTTTAAAACATTTACTCCCCCAACCAATATGTTAACGGTTTTAATTGGGTTCAGTTGTATTGGTTAGGTTTTCCAATTCCTTCAAAATTAGTTCCGCTACCTTATTTTTGCTGATCAATGGGGTTTTAAAGGATTCTTTGTGATGGAAAAGGAAAGACACCTGGTTGGTATCTTTCTGAAAACCGGCGCCAGGATCGTCCAATGAATTTAGGACAATAAAGTCAAACCCTTTTTGCAACAGTTTGTTATGGGCACTTTCCAAACCCTCATCTGTCTCCAATGCAAACCCAATATGCACCTGGTCTTTGCGTTTCGTTTGACCCAAGCTTTTGGCAATATCCCTGTTTTTCACCAGCGTTAAGGTAAGTGACTCTTCTGATTTTTTTATTTTTTCTTTGGATACTTCGGCAGGCCGGTAATCAGCCACCGCCGCAGAAAAAACAATGATATCCATTTTTTCATGAAGGTTGGCTGCTTGCTCAAACATCTCTTCAGCGCTGACCACCGGTATCATCAGGATTTCATCGTACTTGGGTTTTAAGGAAGTGGGCCCTACCACAAGTGTCACCTCAGCTCCCCTTTTAAAAGCCTCTTCGGCAATAGCAATGCCCATCTTCCCACTGGAATGGTTACTGAGGTACCTTACTGGATCCATCGCTTCTTGGGTAGGACCAGCAGTTATCATCATTTTTTTTCCAGACAGGCTCTTTTTTCCTTCAATAAGGGTTTGCAAAGCTTCTAAAATCTCCTCTGGTTCTGCCATTCTTCCATGCCCAACCAAGCCGCTTGCCAATTCACCATAACGGGCTTCAAGAATCAAATTGCCAAATTCTTCCAGTTTTTTAAGATTAGCTTGAACTGCAGGATGCTGGTACATGTCCAGGTCCATGGCCGGTGCCATCATGACCGGACACTTCGCAGACAAATAAGTAGCGCAAAGTAAGTTATCACTTTGCCCATTGGCCAGTTTAGCCAGGGTGGAAGCGGTAAGGGGGGCTATTAAAAATACATCCGCCCAGGACCCAAACGCAACATGGTCATTCCATTCCCCGGTATGCTCATCAAAAAATTGATGGTAAACAGGACCTTTGGATAAGGTGGACAAAGTCAGGGGGGTAATAAAATCAAGAGCAGAAGTCGTCATAATGACTTTGACTTCTGCTCCTTCTTTTATTAATAATCTAGTTAGATGGGCGGCTTTATACGCCGCGATACCTCCGGTAACTCCAAGTAAAATCCGCTTACCAGATAATCGCATTTTACTGATCTGTTTCCTCCTCAGGATATCTGAACATAATTTTTTCCTCCATAAATTCCTCCATGGCCAAGGTACTTGGTTTAGGCATTCTCTCGTAAAATTTGGAAATCTCTATTTGCTCTTTGTTTTCAAATACTTCTTCCAAATTATCGACCGTGGAAGCAAATTCTGAAAGTTTATTGTTCAGCTCTTCTTTCATGGTAGAGGAAATCTGCTTTGCCCTCTGGGAAATAATAAAAATGGACTCATAAAGGTTTCCTGATTTCTCTGCTACCTTGTCTAAATCCCTTGTCGTAATGGATGGATTAACTGCCATAATATGTTTGATTATATTTTAATTTTCAACGGATCTTAAAGCCTCTGTGGCTTCTTTGTTTTTTTCTTCTTCTTCCCTCAGACGATTCGCTTCGGCGGATCTGGTTTCATATTGCTCCTTCAATTGATAATGGGCATCCAATTCTGACTTGGTCTTGGCCATGAGGTTATTTACTCCCTTGGAATAAATGCTATCTGGAAATCTCTGTTCAAAAGTTTCAGCAAACTCCAATGCTTGTTTCAGCCTTTCTTCCTTTTTGTCGAATACACTTCTTTCCGCATAGGCAGAACTTACCTCTACCAATTTAAATGCAAGTTCTTCATTGTATTCACTATCTGGATATGATTTGGCGAAATTTTGAAAATTCACGATACATGCCCGGTAAAATTCCCCTGGGAAGAGCCCTTCTGTAAGTCTGTAATACATCTTGGATTCCACATAGGCCTTTTGTTCAAACCTTTTTTGTAGATCATCTATCATTCCCAACGCCCTTTCATAGGAGTCAGATTCTGGATAACGGTTCATGAATAACTGGATGGCATTGACTGCCTCCCTACTGCTGGTTTGATCCAGGTTGTAATCCGGAGAATCAAGATACAGGGAATAAGCATTCATGAATAAGGCCTCCTCTGCCAAAGGGGACCTGTTATAGGTGTCAAAAAAAGTTTTAAAATATCCTGCTGATTCCAAATATCGGTTGAGTCGGAAATGTGCATAAGCATAATTGAATTCTGCAAGCTCTGCTTTCCCACTACCTTTGATTACCGGCAATACCCTATCATACAAAATAATAGCTTTGTTGTAGTCGCCTTTGTCATAATACCTATTGGCAGCTTCATACAATTCATCCCAATTGGTGCTCTTTTCCAACTTGTAGAATTCTCCACAACCAAACAATAACCATGAAGCGACAAATAAGATAATGTAGTTTTTAATATTCATAATTTTGACCTGCAAATATAAGGGATTTAATTTTGGTATTCAAGGGCTAGGCTTGCCGATTACCCATTAGTGGAACTTACCTTTTAACAACGAGCTTTTTGGTGACAATATTTTTATCATCAACAATCAACGTGTATAAATATACTCCTGGATAGAAGTCAGCCACAGGAATAATCAAAGTTTCCTGGTTGGGATCCAGGCTAAAATCAAAGATAGGGTTGCCAATAAAACTGTTGACAACTATCCGGGCCTTTGCCTCTGGATTTTTTATCTTATAATCGAGTTGGGCTGTCCTGCTACTGGGATTCGGATAAATTCCTCCAATATCAATGTCCTTATGACTGACATTATCCGAAGGAGTGTCCGAAATCACATTATATAGGCCTTCAATAATGAAAGCATCCCTGATATCTCCAGTTTTGAAAAAGTGAAGTTCAAATGTACCTTTGGTTTCGGTAATTCCCAAATCAAACTCTATGTACAAATCGGTGAATATTTCACCAGGTTTAAGGTTGATAATAATCTTGGAAAGGTCTTTTCTGGGATCGTAACAATTATCGCCCAAGCACACTTTAATGTTTTGAGATGATCCAATATTGCCTCTCAAATACCTCAGGAAATATTCTGCCGAATTATCAGAATCATTTTGAAGAATCAAAGATTTCCGCTGTGTGGTATTTACTTTGCCATTAAATTCCACTTTTTCGCTCAATACACGTACCTGACGAGCCTCACCCTGAAGCTGAACAAGCATGGTTATTAAAAGAAAAATGGAAAATATGGGCCTCATGTAAATTTATTTCTATATTTATATCCTTTATCTATTGCCTTTGATTCATATATACGTATAAAAATAGTAAATTGGTTCCGTTTTTTTTACATGTTTGGGTTAAAAAATGTTAAGTAATTTAAAATTTTTTTTATTGTTCCCCGTTCCTGGATTTTGACAGAAATCCATTTTTCCGAAAAACTGTCTTTTATGGGGCAAAAGGATTTAATCATCTATATGTTTTTGTATTTCATCATCATCAGGATATTCAAGGACCGCATCAGGTTCATTGAAAAAGTTGAACCTGTTTTTCTTTCTCACTTTTGGAATCCGCCAGTCATTAATGATTTGTCGGTTTGGCCTTTCTTCTTCCCTCCATATAAACCCCTTCAACTGTTTATGATCCTCCTCAATTTGGTGCGGTGGAATAAACGATGCTTCAGGTTTTATGGAATGGTTGATTTTATAAACTCCCCCATTTTGAAACTGCATGATGATTCTTCCACAAAGTAAATTGTTCAAACCCTTAAAAGTGGTATCGTTTTCCAAAGCAAAATACAATGATTCCCCATTACCTTCCACATCTAACTTATCCATGTCACCATCCACGAAATACCCCGTCATTTTCCTTCCTTTAATCTGATTATAGTTCCCTATTGTGTCTTTGGTTATAGCAAATGCATTTTCCCTTAAGAAGGTTTTGTCAATTTCCTCATTGGCAATTAAAAACCGAATACTATCCGCGGTAATCTGGCTTTTATTATTCCAAAGAATTGGGTCTTCATAAAAATAAATAGTAGAATCCGAAAACCGATAAGCCATTGAGTCAGACCTGCCAGCCAATTCCGATTTAATCATTCTCATATTGGGAAAGGCCAACATGTATTTGTCTTCCGCAGCCTCCCCATCTTGGGTGACCAAAGTATCGGCAATCATAAATAAGGTGTCCTTCTCAAAGTATTTTTGGATCAGGGCATTTCCATAAACCTTAGAAAACTGCTTTTTCTCCCAATATTTACCTTCATCCCCGAAAACCTCTACCTTCCTTTCCTTATTATAAATGCTCACATTCTCGATCCCTTCATAATATTGGGCCAATTCATCAAAATACAAGACTTCCCCATAAACCGTACTGGTTTCGGTTTCCACATCTCCATCGTAAAATTTGAAGGTTTTGTTTTCAGTATCATAAAAACTGCCTCTTTGGGCATTGAGTTTATGCCCCTCAGTGGAAAGAATGTTGGTGACCCCTTCAGTTTCTGCGGTTTTGGGTACTGTCAGGTAATAAAGAATATTGGATTTTAACACATAATCCGGATTCTCCAATACAACCTTATCTGTAAAAGTAATTTTTTTAAGCTGGGTCTCATAAGTGCCGTTTTCACTGGTCAACACATTGGTTGTATCCATCACTTTTCCAGAATTAAAATAATTGGCCTCGCCTGTTTCCCTGTTATAATCCAGAAAATCAGTATATAGGGTCGTGCCTTCATTCACAAGCACCACATTGTTTCTCAATTTTGCCAACTGGGAGTTGCCATCATATTCTGCATAATAGCTGGTAACAACCACTGGATCTTCCTGGTCCTCTATTTTGACATTTCCAAATAGCTTCGCCAAATTGTCCTGTCCATAAAAATGGGCAGAGTCACAGTAAATCAGTGAGTTTTGATGTTTCATGATGACATCCTCAATAAGCCGGTCAAAACCTTTCCCTCCCAAAAGCTCTTCTGCCTGCAATATTTCCAGTTTGCCGTTCTCCTTATTCCCACTTTGTGCGACAACCTGCAAAAGAGGAAGGAAACAAAAAGCGAATTGGAAAAAAAGTTTGATTTTGATCATCTTTTTATATTCTGAGGCAAAATTAATATAAAATGGTATTTTTGATTTATGCTGGAAGGTTTTATAAATCATGTACGGGAAAATAAAATTTTGGATTTCCAAAGTTATTATCTTTTGGGGATTAGTGGGGGAATTGACAGCGTTGTTTTAGCCCACCTGCTAAAGAAAGGGGGCTTCAACTTTGGATTGGCCCACTGTAATTTTCAGCTTAGGGGAGAGGAAAGCAATGCGGATGAAAATTTTATCAACCGGCTTGGCCTGGAATTGAAAGTCCCTGTTTTTGTCAAAAAATTTGATACAATAAACTATATGGAAACCCAGGGTATCTCCTTGCAAATGGCTGCTCGAAACCTACGGTATCTCTGGTTTAAGGAGCTTTATGAGGAAGAATCACTTGATGGCATCTTGGTTGCCCACCATGCCGATGACCAATTAGAAACCATTTTACTGAACCTGTTAAGAGGTACCGGCCTGGAAGGATTATTTGGTATGGCAACAACACGGGACTATATTATCCGCCCTTTGCTCCCCTATACCAGGGTAGAGATTGAAGCTTACCTCAAAACCGAAAAACTGGAATGGAGAGAGGACAGCTCCAATCAAAAGGACGATTATAAGCGCAATTTTCTTAGAAACAGGGTAATCCCCGAATTGAATGCTTTTGATCCCAAGGCCAGCGATTTATTGCGGTTTAGTTTTGAGAGGATAAAAAATACAGGAAAGGCATTTTTTCATTTATTCAAAAAATGGCGCAACGATAATATAATAATCGAAGAAAATTATGAATACCTGTTTTATCAAAACCTTAGGGAGTTGCCCGGGAGAAATGCTTTTTTACTGTATTGGCTCAAGGACAAAGGGTTTAGTTTCTTCCAGGTCCGGGATATTCTGAAAGCTTGGGAAAAGGGTGTTTCGGGAAAGTATTTTTTGTCAGGGTTTTTCATGTTAAACCTGGACCGCGACAAATTTATTCTTGGACCCATTGAACCTCCAACTCAGTCCATAGAAGTCAATCAGCACGATATTGAAGTGATCATCAATGGCGTGACCTATGAATTGCTTAGCCTTGAGCCAGATAAGGAAATAGACAGGTCTCGGGAAAATGCCATGTTGGACAAGTCCCTGCTTTCTTTTCCCTTAACAATCAGAAACTGGGAGGAGGGCGATAAATTTAAACCTTTGGGCATGTCAGGATTTAAAAAGATCTCCGATTTTTTAATAGATTTGAAAGTACCATTGATCAAAAAAAACAAGGTGAGGGTACTTTGTTCCGGAGCACAGGTAGTATGGATTGTGGGATTTAGAATTGATGAGCGGTTTAAAGTAACCTGTTCTACTTCCTCTGTTTTATATTTTAAAAAGAGAAACCATGTATAACCCCTTCAGCAAAAAATATTCAGCTTCTGAATTAAAGCAATTTGATTTTTTATCAAGGGTAAATTTCTTTGAAAAACTTACATTCTCGGAATTATCCGGATTTTTAAAGGCTATCCACCAAAGGAAATACGAAAAAAATGAGGTGGTATTTTTCAGAAATGACCCCAGTCAGGCCTTGTACATTTTAGAAAAAGGAAACGTTACTTTAAATATCGATATCAAATCCGAGTTTGAAACCATCATTGATGTAAAGCATGGAACTGCTTTTGGAGAAAATTCTTTGCTGGAGGGTACCAAACGCATTTATACAGCCATTGTAAAGTCAGAAGAAGCCATCCTTTGGGTAATTCCCAATTACGCCATCCAGGAAATCTTTAAAAACAACCCAAAAATACAGGCCAAGATGATGTACTCCCTGGCAGCGTATTACAATCGGAACAACAATAAGCTTTTCACCTCCTATCAAAGTTCCTATGGCTTCTTTAATCTTGGACAGATGTATGAATAATTCCGGATATTCCTTCCTATAAAGGCCTTTCTTTAATAACTTAGCGCAAATTTTGAATTTTACTTTAAAATCTAAACCGAATATTAATCATGGCGAAAGTAACCGTAGTTGGAGCTGGGAATGTAGGTGCAACCTGTGCCGATGTTTTGGCTTACCAAGAAATTGCAGAGGAAATTGTTTTGGTAGACATCAAAGAAGGAATTGCTGAAGGCAAAGCCCTGGATATATGGCAAAAAGCACCAATCAACAACTATGATAGTCGTACCACAGGTAGTACCAATGATTACACCAAAACTACCGGTTCAGATGTGGTGGTCATTACCTCCGGTTTGCCCAGGAAACCGGGAATGACCAGGGATGACCTTATAGAAACCAATTCCGGAATCGTAAAGATGGTTACGGAAAATGTGGTGAAACATTCCCCGGAAGCCATCATTATCGTCGTTTCCAACCCCTTGGATGTAATGACCTACCAGGCCCATATTACCTCTAAATTACCAAAGACCAAAGTGATTGGAATGGCAGGTATCCTTGATACTGCAAGGTATAGGGCCTTCATTGCAGAAGCATTGGATATTTCTCCCAAGGAAATTCAGGCCATATTGATGGGAGGACATGGTGATACGATGGTACCTCTCCCCAGGTATACCACTGTTGCAGGTATTCCCGTTACCGAATTGATAGAAAAAGACAAATTGGATGCCATTATTGAACGTGCCAAATTCGGTGGGGGGGAACTGGTTAAGCTAATGGGAACCTCTGCCTGGTATGCCCCAGGTGCTGCCGCCGCTCAAATGGTAGAATCTATCGTCAAAAATCAAAAACGTGTATTTCCGGTTTGCATAAAACTTGATGGGGAATATGGAATTGATGATTGCTATTTGGGCGTTCCGGTGATTTTAGGAAGAAACGGAGTGGAAAAAGTCATCGAATTGGATTTAAATGATGAGGAAAGAGCCCTGTTAGAAGTTTCCAGAACTCATGTCAAAGAAGTGATGAAAGTTTTGGATCGAATTGTCAAAAAATAACACCTATAAATTCCCATAAAAAATCCCAATTTTATTGGGATTTTTTATTTATTTTCAATGAATAAATATGCTTAAGCGGTGGGCCTGATAAAAAACATTCTTTTGACTTTCCTGATCCTGATTTTGGGAGTGGCAGTTTACCTGCTGTTCAAAACAGATATTTTGAAAACCAAACTCGATGGCGTACAAATGATACCTTCCAACGCCGTTTTGGTTTTTGAATCCACCGACCCCGTTGGGGTTTGGAACCAGTTGGTCAACCAACCCATATGGGAAAAACTCAATGATCTTCCTGCATTGCAGGATATTGAAGCCCAACTGATTGCCCTGGACAGCTTAGCAGGTAAATCCGGAAATTTATACCAAGCACTGAAAGGCCAAAAATTCACCCTTTCGCTGCACCCGATAGGTAAAGAAGAATATGGTTTTTTGTTTACCATTACCTCCGATGATAACAGATTTTTTGATTTCCTCCAATCCTTAAAAGATGATGTTGCCAACACATCCCATACCCGAAAACGAAATTATAGCGGCATCACCTTATATGAATCAAGTGACAGGGAAAATGGAAGGGAGTTTTCATATGCTTTTTATAATAATGTGTGGTTGGGAAGCTATATTTCCTTTCTGGTTGAAGATGGGATCCGTTATGGAAAAACAGACGAGCTCAGAAATTTCAAAGAAACCTATCCCCACCTTTATGTAGAAGCACCTTCTCCTAGCCCGGCTGGGATATTAAGAATGTCAGGAAGTGGATTATCCGGATTTGTCAGTGATCTGACCGTGTCGGGAAAAGGGGGACTGACAGAAAATTTATATTCGGCTAACCTCATTCCCGTTTTTTCGGATGAATCCATCAACTTTAACGGCAAACTTTTCATGGATGGTAATAGTAGCTCGATCACCGATATGAGTGGAAAAGGAAACGGTTCCGCCTTTTCCCATATTATATCCAATAGGGCTGCCCTTATCAACCAATACTTATTAAAAAGTCCCTATGATTTAAAAGCCTCAGCCAATCATGCCTTTGAATTCCGTTCCACCACCATGGCTGAAATTGAGGAAAAATTTGAGAAAGAAACATTTTTTAAATGCCTTACCGGTGAAATCGCCATGGTCTTGGAAGAAAACCTTTTTTCCAACATTCCCAACAAAACCCTTCTTTTAAAAAGTACCCAAACTACCGAAGCATTGGAAATACTGAGGGAATTTCAATTAAAAACCAACCAAGGAGACCCTACAAATATTTATAATGAATATTATTTGGGAAAAGAAATCCTGATGTTGGATGTGGAAGAGTTTCCAGCCCATATTTTTGAAGGCAATTTTAATGGGTTTCTTAGAAGTTATATTACAAGTGTAAATGATGCGGTGATCATAGGCAACAGCCTCAGGAATATCAGGAGCTTATTGGATGATATTTTTAATGATAATACCTGGGGAAAATCTCCGACACAAAAAAAAAATCTAAATGCCTTGAAATCAGACGTACCCTTTCAGGTTCTGATAAATAATGACCGCTTTTTTAATATTTTGGTCAAAAACAGTGTACCCTCCTGGAGTTCCGTTTTCCAAAAATACGCCTCCCTTTTTCAATCATTTCATCTGATCACCCTGTCAGTGGCAGAAAATGATCAATTTGAATTTTCTTTTAAAATAAATTTGGAGCAGAAAAGCGATGTAGGCAAACTGATTCTTACAGAATCTAAGAGCATTGAATTTGAAGAAGATCTTATTTATGGGCCTGCCGGCATACAAAATTTCAATGATAAAAGCACTGATTTTCTTGTTCAGGATGAAGAATTTTATGCTCATTTGATAAGTGAAGAGGGGGAAGTTGTTTTTTCTTTTCCCTTGCCCGGCCGAATTAACAGCCCTATCTATCAGATAGATTATTATAAAAACGGCAAACTCCAATTGATTTTTGCTACATCCGATGAAATTTATGGATTGGATCGTGATGGAAACCTATTACCTAATTACCCTATCCCATTCTATGAAAGCAAAAAAATCAGTTATTTGAATTTGGTGGACTATGATAACAACCTTAATTACAGGTATTTCTTGTCGGATACCCTGGGCGACCTGTATATTTATGACCAATTCGGGGAATTATTGGATGGATGGAATCCAAAAAATTCAACAGGAAGCCCATTGAGTACCCCGCCGGCGCACCATAGGATTCCCTCTCAAGGGGATTTTATGGTAGCGCTACATAAAAATGGCGTTTTGGAAATGTACAGCAGAAAAGCCCAATCAAAAATAGGAGGTGGGATTCAAATTGGTGAATCCATTTCCACTTCCTATGCAATAGAAGAAGAACCGACAGAAGGGCTATCTCGGATTGTTACCGTTAATGATGCCGGTGAAATGGTTAAAGTCAATTTCAAGGGCGAACTTACCTATCGGAGCCAGTTGATGAGACCGGATAGAGACACCGAATTTAAACTGGTCAACGATCAAAACCTTGATGAATACCTGCTGGTCATTGAAGAATTTAACAGGCTTTCAGTACTTCAACCGGATGAAAGGATCCTTTTTGAAATGAACATTCCGACGGGTGATTTGGAATACCAATACTTTTCTTTTGGCTCCAACAATAAAATTTTTGCCGTAGTAGATAAAGTACAAGAGTTCACCTACCTCTTTAATAGTGAAGGTAAACTCATCAACCAAAAGCCGATTGATGCCAACCCGGGAATATGGATTAATTTTTCGGGCAGTCGAAATGAATATACCCTGATGAGTACCCATGGGAATAAACTTTTTGAATACAAGGTTCCTTTTTAAAACAGGTTAATTCTTTACCTTTGAATTCCAAAAATGTATCGCTGCAAAAATGAAGAGGTTCCCCCAATTTGTGTTTTATTTATTGTTTTTTTTCATTTTTACGCCCCTGGTTCAAGGACAGGATATGGGGTATGGTAATAATTTCTTACCCGATACTACTGACAACAATTCTTTCGGTACTCCCTATCACACTACATTCACCTTTTTTTATAACCTGAAGGAGCAAAATTATGATCCTTCTACGGCCGCAAAGGCATTGAACCTTAATGGCAGCGAGGGCCGGAATGCGGAAGCATTAGCCATCAAGTTAAAACAGGTTTTTGATGGTAAAGGGGTGTATGTTCAAATAAATGAAATTCCAAATAACCCCAATTTCAGAGACACTCTCAGAGCTGGAAAACAGGTTTACTTTTTTGATGAGATTGCCCTCCCGTCAGTATTTTTGGAGAAAGCTGGGAATCAATGGAAATTTTCTTCCGGTACGGTGCAACAAATTGATGTCTTACACAAAGAAACCTATCCTTTCGGGACAGATAGACTTTTAAACCTTTTACCTAAAATAGGCAGTACGGTCTATTTTGGATTGCATCTTTGGCAGTTGGTAGGCCTTTTTTTGATGATTTTGTTGATTTTCAGCAGCCATAAGCTATTCACATTCATTGTTGACCGGGGGTTTCATTATTTTCTTGTCAGGGCTGGTTATGGAAATATTGCGGAAAAATACCTGCTTCCGGTTGCCAGAATCGTAAGTATTTACCTTATCGTATTGCTAGTGGCCATATTGATCAGAGTCCTACAGTTGCCGATATACATTGTTTCCTGGCTCACCATTTTATTGAATGCTGCCAGGCCCTTTATCATCACCATCATTTTTTATAAATTGGCGGATGTTTTTTCAGGTTACATGGAAAGGATGGCAGACAAAACCACCTCGACATTGGATGACCAATTGGTTCCTCTGGTAAGAAAAACCTTAAAGGCATTTGTGATCGTTATTGGTTCATTGTTTATTTTAAAGGAAGGGCTTAGAATAGATATTGTCCCCTTTCTGACAGGACTTTCCATTGGTGGTTTGGCATTTGCATTGGCAGCCCAGGATACGATTAAAAACTTTTTTGGTTCGATAATGATTTTCATAGACAAACCCTTTCAGGTGGGTGATTGGATTACCAGTGGGGAAGTAGACGGTACTGTTGAAGAAGTAGGGTTCCGGTCTACCCGAATAAGGACTTTCAGAAATTCTTTGGTATATATTCCCAATGGTAAGATTGCCGATGCTACCGTAGACAACCATGGGTTGAGAAAATACAGACGGTTTTATACCACCATTACCATTGCCTACGATACGCCTCCAGATCTTATTGAGGTTTTTGTAAAAGGCCTTCAGGAAATCGTCATCAAGCATCCACAAACGAGAAAGGATTATTATAACATTTATCTCAATAATCTTTCTTCATATAGCCTGGATATTATGTTTTACGTTTTCTTTGCGGTCCCCACCTGGCCAGAGGAATTAAAAGCAAGGGAAGACCTGATATTTTCAGCCATAAGACTTGCCAACGATTTAGATGTCAGGTTTGCCTTTCCTACTCAAACTTTGCACATTGAAAATTTCCCGGAGAAAAAAGGATTTACGCCCATTTACGAAGACGATAAGCTGGGATATCAAAAACGGCTAGACCAATTTATACAAAAAGATCAAAACAGAGGCTAGCAAATTTTCCCAAAAAGACTAAAATTGCTGCTAAAAACCTATACCAAAAAAACTTCGACACCCCTATCCTCCAGGATCTGAACGTAATGCCGGGACAAAGCTTTATCAGAAATAATAATGTCAATGTCCTCCAAATTGGCAATTTTACCAAACCCCTTTTTACCAAATTTGCTGCTGTCCGCCAAAACAATCGTTTTTTGTACCGAAGCAATCATTTTACTATTGAGGTGGGCTTCCATCATATTTGACGTGGTCAGGCCGAACTCCGTATCGATTCCATCTACACTTAAGAAAAGTTTGCTACATGCGAAATCCCTGATCATTCCCTCTGCATAATGCCCCACAACTGAACTACTGCTTTTTCTCACCACCCCTCCCAGCTGTACCAATTCCACTTCCGGATAATCCATGAGGGCCATGTTTACATTCATGGCAGCAGTAAGTACGGTCAACGGCATTTTTTTTGGAATGGCCTGAGCAAATGCCACTACTGTGGTGCCCGATCCAATAATGATGGCATCTTTTTCTATAAGTAAAGAAACCGCTTTTGATGCAATGGCCTGCTTCTCCACCACCCTTACCAGTTTTTTTTCCTGTACCGACCTGTCGTTTACATAAGGAGCCACCGGGGTAGCACTTCCATGTGTTCTAAATAGTAAACCCTTGTCTTCCAATATTTTCAGGTCTTTTCTGACGGTCACCATGGTCACGTTCATTTCCCTGCTGAGGGCCGCCACGCTTACATAACCAGCCCTGAGCAGTTCGTCCAGAATATATTTATGTCTTTCTGCTATGATCATCTCGCTAATTATTGAAGCCAAATAGTTAAATTCCAATTAAAGATAGTAAAAATAATTTCTTTTTATTTCTTTTTGTTTCTTTTAATATTACTTTAGGGATGAAATTAAGATATAATGGATAGGAAAAAAAACTTACAATGGGTTAGTAAGGTAGATTTCAACTGGGATCTCGTGGTCATTGGCGGTGGTGCCTCAGGTCTCGGTGTAGCTTTGGATGGTTTATCCAGGGGGTTGAAAGTTTTGCTGCTGGAGAAATCGGATTTTGCCAAAGGGACTTCCAGCAGAAGTACCAAGCTGGTACATGGAGGGGTAAGGTACCTGGCGCAGGGCGAAATAGGCCTGGTGTTCGAAGCTTTAAAGGAAAGGGGAAGGTTGTTGAAAAATGCCCCACACCTAACCGAAAATCAGCCGTTTATTATTCCTTTGTATACCCTGATTGACAGATGGAAATATTCCATCGGGTTAAAAATATATGATTGGATGGCAGGTAAACTGAGACTGGGTAAATCCAGGTTCATTTCCAAAAAAGAAACCACCCATAAACTCCCCCAAATTCGCCAAAAAGGACTGAGAGGGGGAATTGTTTACCACGATGGTCAATTTGATGATGCCAGGTTGGCTTTGATGGTAGCGAAAACATGTGACCGAATGGGAGGCTGCATGCTCAATTATACCAAAGTAAATGATCTGAATAAAGATGAGAATGGAAAAATTACGGGTTTAAAATTCCGAGACCTAATCAATGGCGAAAACTATAACGTTTTGGCAAAAACGATCATCAATGCCACCGGGGTATTTGCCGATAGGATATTAATGATGGACCAGCCCGGTGCTTCCAAAATGATTCGACCCAGCCAGGGAATACATTTAGTATTGGATGGATCTTTTTTAGGGGGCAATGACGCTTTGATGATACCTGAAACCTCCGATGGCAGGGTGCTTTTTGCGGTACCATGGCAAGGCAAATTGGTTGTAGGCACTACCGACACCCTTCGTAAAAAACCTAAAATGGAACCTCAGCCATTGTCCTCAGAGATCGCATTTATCCTGGAAACCGCCGGACAGTATTTGAACAAGGCACCTCAAAGGAAAGATGTTCTATCTGTCTTTGCAGGCCTGCGGCCATTGGCAGCGCCCAAAGAGGGCAGTACCAAGACCAAAGAAATTTCCAGAAGCCATAAAGTGATCCAATCAAAGAGCAACCTCATCACCATAACAGGGGGCAAATGGACCACTTTCCGAAAAATGGGGGAAGATACGGTAGATGCTCATTACAAGTTGCACCGCTTAAAAATGGAAGAAAGCCAGTCTGCTGATCAAAAAATCCATGGTTTTACCGATCAAAATATTGATGGGCCACTTCGTTTATATGGATCGGAGGCCATGCATATTCAAAAACTACAACAAAATCATCCGGAATGGAGTAAACGGCTGCATTCTGATTATCCCTATACAGGGGCAGAAGTGGTATGGGCTGTGCGGGAAGAAATGGCCCAGAAAATCGAGGATTTTTTATCCAGAAGATGTCGGATTTTACTATTGGATGCCAAAGCTGCCATGAAAATGGCGCCCAAAGTGGCCAAAATCATGTCGGAGGAAATGCAGAAAGAAGAGGACTGGGTGATGTTAGAACTGGAGGAATTTTATAAATTAGCAAAGAAATATTTGATCATTAAATAAAACCCATGAACCCAAATAGCCATTACCTTATGGCCCTGGACCAAGGCACTACCAGTTCCAGGGCAATTATTTTTGATAAGAAAGGCAGTATAGTCGCCGTAGCCCAAAAGGATTTTGAACAGATCTTTCCCCGATCCGGCTGGGTGGAACATGATCCACTGGAAATTTGGACTTCCCAGGCTTCCGTGGCCACTGAGGCCATTACCAAGGCCAAAATTAAGTCCAATCAAATTGCCGGTATCGGTATCACCAATCAGAGGGAGACAACCATTTTATGGGATAGAAATACAGGGGAACCCGTTTTCAATGCCATTGTATGGCAAGACAGGCGCACGGCTGCTTATTGCAATGAGCTCAAGGAAAAAGGACTTTCCGAAAAAATCTCGGAAAAGACCGGCCTGATCATAGATGCCTACTTTTCGGGTACTAAAATTAAATGGATTTTGGACAACGTGGAAGGGGTCAGGGAAAAGGCGGAAAAAGGAGATATTTGTTTTGGCACGGTGGACAGTTGGCTGGTCTGGAAAATGACATCCGGAAAGGAACACATTACAGATGTCACCAACGCCAGCAGAACGATGATTTTCAATATCCATGAACGAAAGTGGGATGATGAGCTGTTGGGACTGCTGAATATCCCAAAATCTATTTTACCCACGGTAAAATCGAGTAGTGAAGTTTATGCCCACACTTCGGGAGATTTATTATCTGCCAAAATTCCGATTGCCGGCATTGCAGGAGACCAGCAGGCCGCCTTGTTCGGCCAGCTTTGTACCAGCCCGGGCATGGCCAAGACCACTTACGGAACGGGTTGTTTTTTGGTGATGAACACGGGGGATAAACCAGTAAAATCCAATAACAAATTATTGACGACCATTGCCTGGCAAATAGGTGATCAGGTCAATTATGCTTTGGAAGGTAGTGTTTTCGTAGGTGGGGCTGCCATTCAATGGCTAAGGGACGGTATTGGCACCTTAAATAATGCTTCCGAAAGTGAAAAAATGGCGGAAAGTCTTCCCGATAATGATGGGGTCTATTTTGTGCCTGCGCTAACAGGCCTGGGTGCTCCCTATTGGGACCAGGATGCAAGAGGAGCCATATTTGGGATCACAAGGGGTACCACCCCTGCCCACATGGCCAGAGCTGCCCTTGAATCCATCGCCTATCAAGTTTACGATGTCTTAAAGGCCATGGAAAAAGATGCGGGAGAAGACACCAAAGAA
>JBBDSB010000429.1:0-5188 GCA_040905205.1 Cyclobacteriaceae bacterium | reverse complement strand
AGTTCATCAATGAGCGGTGCTACTTTTAGCTATTTTGATAACAAATGTAAGATTATCATGAATATAGGCATTTAGTTAGATAATAGAATATTATATAACTTAATAGCCGAATTAGCATTCTGAATCAATAAATTCGATGTGTATATTTATAACCTGGTTAACCTAAAAAAAAAATAATTAGATTTGACATTGAAGTAAAATAGGACAACAATGAAGGGGAGATTAATGATCATCTGTGTAATAATATTTACTGCTGTTTTTTCCTCATGTGAAATTACAGAGGAAAAAAACGAAAAATTCAATGTTTTATTTATTGCGGTGGATGATTTAAGACCTGAATTGGGTTGTTATGGCTATGATTATATGCACACACCCCATATTGACCGGCTGGCATCGGAAGGTCGGATTTTTAAAAACCACTTTGTTCATGCTGCGGCATGCGGGCCATCACGTTCTACTTTACTTTCCGGAACACGTACCACAAATTGGGATATTTTCAAAGAGATAAGGGAGTCCGGATCAAAGCCGGATAGCATTTTTTCTTTGCCTCAATTATTTAAGGAGAATGGGTATACGACCATTGGCATAGGTAAAATCTCCCACCAGCCGGGTGGCGTAATGGATTCTCTTCAAACTATACATGAGGTACCTTATAGCTGGAATCAATCCTATGCGCCTGTCGGCGAATGGAATGAACCCTGGAGCGCTTTTTTTTCCTATGCTGGGGGGAGGGCCCGTACCAGCTATTATAACCGGCCAACCAATCGCACCTTGTCCCCCTATGAGGCTGCGGATGTAGATGATGAGGGTTATGCGGATGGGTTGAATGCAGATGAAGCCATCAAACAATTGAGGGAACTTAAGGATTCCACTTTTTTTCTGGCTTTAGGATTCTATAAACCTCATCTTCCCTTTAATGCGCCGAAAAAATACTGGGATTTATATGACCCCAATAAGATCCCTGAGGCTGACTATAAAAAAAATCCTGAAAACGTGGGGTCAGAAATATCATTACACAGCAACAACAACAGCTATGAACCAAGAGGAACCTACACCTGGCCAAATGATACCCTGGGTTGGCAGATCACTCCGGAACGCGAGAAAATCCTTAAACATGGATATGCTGCCGCTGTTAGTTATGTAGATGCCCAAATAGGAAAAGTTCTGGATGAGTTGAAAAGTTTGGGTTTGGATAAAAATACCATAGTTGTTTTATGGGGTGACCACGGCTGGCATTTGGGGGATTATGGATTATGGGGCAAACATACCAATTTTGATATTGCCCTTAATAGCCCGCTCATCATCAAACAACCGCAGATGAATAATCCCGGACAATGGGCGGATGGTATGGTTGAAACAGTGGATATTTTTCCTACGCTCGCTGAATTATGCCGACTTCCTACCCCCAGCCATCTTGAAGGGGAAAGTTTTAAGCCGGTGATAGAAAACCCGGAAGCAAAACTCAAGGAATACGTGGTAGGAGAGCGGGATGCCTGGGGTGTTCATGGCCTGACTGTGAGAAGTGAAAATTACCGGTTAATGGTATGGATCGATAAAAGTACCGGAGATACCCTTGAAATCAATTTATTTGATAATCATGAGCAACCCTTGCCTTATCGGGATATCAGTAACAATCATCCTGAAATTGTCAAAGACCTTTCTAAAAAATTAAAAAATTAAAAAAATTTTTTATCTCTGAGTAAGGTTTTATATTTGCGATGTTTTTTAGAATTATTGTTTAAATATATCGTAATGAAATTTTTATCGAAACTTTTGATGGTGGGAGGGGTATGTTCAATGCTTTCATGTTCTACCACCCAGCCGGTATTTATTGATCGTTCCCAGTCAGGGATCAGGAATATGCCCATTTTTCACCCCATCAGCCATATGGCACAGATGAATGAGAGCTCTGGGTATGAACCCAACGAGTTGCTTTTGCAATCCTCTCGAAACACCCTTTTGGATGTATTAAGGGATATGAAAAGCAGTTATCCATTGGATCGCGAATTGACAACAGATTCAGGCTATGGGCAATTGGTCTTGGAGGAGGAAATCAAAAATTTGTTTGATAAGACGGCCCAACATTCCAACAACTTAAGCAAGGTGGTCCTTCCGGTTACCATTACAAGCATGTTGGACCGGGAAAACCAAAGGTTTGGGTTGCTTAGCACCTCCTATGGCTTCACCCATGTATCTGACAAAACCAGCGAACAATATTTAAAAAATATAGGTCTAGGAGTATTGAGTTTGGGCAGCCGCTATCCGCTATCCGTCCGATCAGAAAACTATATCGCTGTGATCATCGTGGACAACCTCAATGAGGAAGTGATCTATTTTAATAGTTCCATAAAGACCGACCATGAGCCTTTGGGCAAGGCTGAAATGACCCGTCAGCTGGAAAAATTGTTTGCAGGGGTATTTGAGGAACTGCAGCCAAGCGGGCCATTTGCCTGGCTGGAATAATTCGACTTTAATGAGAGTATGCCGTTTATTTTTGTAAGATTTTGGTTTTGGGGAAGTAATTTTTCAATTGTAATGGATAATGTTGGTGAATTATAATGAAAATTCCTATATTAAAAATATTATCAATGGTGAAAGTAAAGAGATTGGATTTCAATCCTTGCTGACACCTTCAATTTACCCAATTTGTCAACCAAAATCTTAAGAAAAATGTGTAAAAACCACGGCGTAGCTTATGTTAAACCCGGAGAAGTAGAAGTCAGGGAAATTGACTATCCCAAACTGGCATTAGGTGATCGAAAATGCCACCATGGTGTCATCCTTAAAATAGTTTCCACCAATATCTGTGGCAGCGACCAACACATGGTCCGCGGCAGAACCACCGCACCCGAAGGCCTTATTTTAGGCCATGAAATCACTGGTTTGGTGATTGAGGCCGGCAGGGATGTGGAGTTTTTCAATGAAGGCGACCTGGTTTCCGTCCCTTTCAATATTGCATGCGGAAGGTGCCGAAACTGTAAAGAACAAAGAACCGGCATTTGTTTAAATGTCAATCCCGCCCGACCTGGAGCAGCCTTTGGTTATGTGGATATGGGTGGCTGGGTAGGCGGCCAATCTGAGTACGTGATGGTCCCTTATGCCGACTTTAACCTATTGAAATTCCCTGATAAGGACCAGGCCATGGAGAAAATCAAGGACCTTACCCTCCTATCTGATATTTTCCCTACCGGCTTCCATGGTGCGGTAACGGCTGGCGTGGGACCCGGATCCATTGTTTATGTGGCAGGTGCGGGCCCGGTAGGCCTTGCCTGTGCGGCATCATGCCACCTTTTGGGTGCTGCGGTGGTCATTGTTGGTGACATGATTCCTGAACGCCTGGAGCAGGCGAGGAGTTTTGGCTGTGAAACCATAGACCTCAGAAATAAAACACCGCTGCCGGATGCCATTGCTGATATTGTGGGTGTGCCAGAAGTGGATTGTGCAGTAGATTGCGTGGGTTTTGAAGCCAAAGGCCATGGGGCTGATGCTGATAAAGAAGCTCCGGCGACCGTTCTGAACTCAGTAATGGATGTCACCCGTGCCGGTGGAAGTATTGGAATTCCCGGATTATACGTAACCGGAGATCCCGGAGCGGTAGATGAAGCCGCCAAAAAAGGCAGCCTGAGCATCCGTCTGGGATTGGGATGGGCCAAGTCCCACAGTCTTCATACTGGACAGTGCCCTGTAATGAAATACCACCGTCAACTGATGCAGGCCATCCTCTATGATAAGGTACAGATTGCCAAGGCAGTCAATGTGCAGATCATCTCGCTGAAAGAATCCGTTCAGGGGTACAAGGATTTTGATGGTGGTGCGGCGAAAAAGTTTGTGATCGATCCACACGGTATGATTCCGAATTAAAAATTAAAACCAATTCCTACCAGTCCTTTTTGGATTTGGTAGGAATTCTTCATCTTCTTTTTTTTCTCGATTTTCTGCTTATTCGCATTTATTACCTTTCCGTCAATTTTCCCATTGGATATTTTTGATTTATTATTCAATTTTTCGGCGATCCACCCTAAAAACAACCAAACCAAGAAAATCCCCACGGCATCCAACAGCCCGTTAAGCATGATAAAATCAATCCAACAAAGCAGGATTCCCCAATTTCCCCATAAAAAGAATGGCCCCGCTATGGTTATCCTGGATTAAGAAAACAAAGGGCTTATCCAAAGCAAATACCCTTGGCTGATGGGGTCCTGCGGAAGTCAGCCCAATCTCCACAACCGTGGCCGCAGCAGCCTCGCTTCCCCTTTCATCCACTTCGATCAGCGCATCATGGATCACCCTGCTGATGTACATGGGGTCTGTGGGGTGGGCAAAGAGTTTGGTGAAATTCACCGGACTTGGATAAAAGGGTTTTTCCAGGCCCAATGCCATCAGGTCTTCATTCATTTTCTCCATCTTGTACCGCAGCTTAAATTTGGGCATTTGCAGGATAAAATTGCCTTCTGTCGCATTTTCCCTCCAGTATTCCAGGTCTTCAAAGGAAAAGTCCTGCAATTTATCATCCAGGTTAAATTCGTCCGAAGTGATCACGCCCATGTTATACTGTCCGGTGCTGTAAGGGATTTCGAGGTATTCCAGTCCGCCGTTGCTGAAGTACCTCATCGATGCCGACTCCTCCATTCGCATCATGTCCACGGCTACTTCATTCCCGGAACTGACATAAAAGGGGGTCTTTTGGGTGTTGGAGGCATTGAATCGGTACTTCCAATCCGCCTTGAAGTAGATGGCATTGACCAGGTACATTACGGCATTGGCCGGAATGGCATCCAGCATGTCTTTGATCAGGCCTTCCGTGTTGTTCTCAATCCAACGGTTGATCACGTTTACCGATTGGGGATTGGCCATGTCCAGTCCGGCCACCTCGGCACCAAAGCTGTTTCTTACGGTTTCTTCAAAATCGGGGTTGACGTCAAATTCCTGCTTGTACCAAATGGCATTGGCAATGGACAGCCTTACCTTGGGATCCAGCTCCAGTAAAAATTTGGTCAGGGATTGTGCGGCTTCATTGGCTTCTTCCACACCCATACCTTCATACCTTAAAACCCGGATAAATTCTTCCAAAACCTCGCCCTCGTTGCCATTCATGGCCATGGAAAGGGCCTGATGGATGCTGTAAGGACTATAAAACTGATTGGGTTCGTCCTTCTTTTGTAGCTGGTGAAAAAGGTCCAGGGCAAAG
>JBBDSB010000428.1:0-5207 GCA_040905205.1 Cyclobacteriaceae bacterium | reverse complement strand
ACAGTTGTCTTTGTCGGGGATTGGTGAAGTTTTCATTGGCCATTTCCATCATGGGTACCCCCAGATAATGGATGTCTTCTCTTTTCAATTCCGGTGCCAACTTTTTGGTACTGTCATACATCAGGTATCCCCCGGGTCTTACGCTTTCCACGTCCTGCTTCATACTCTGGGCGTTTACAGCGACCATGAGGTCTACTCCTTCCCGTCTGCCCAGGTAACCTTTTTCACTTACCCTTACCTCATACCAGGTAGGTAGTCCCTGGATGTTGGACGGGAAAATATTTTTTGGGGTAACGGGTATGCCCATTCGGAAGATGGCCTTGGCAAATAGAAAATTGGCACTTGCAGATCCTGTTCCGTTCACATTGGCAAAGCGGGCTACAAAATCATTGATCCTTGCCTCTGGGCGCTGGATCCCTTGTACTGAACTCATAAGTTTTCTGCTTTGGTTACACTATAGAAAAATTGCTTCATGTCCCAGGCAGAGGTGGGACACCGCTCGGCACATAGCCCACAGTGCAGGCAAACATCTTCATCCTTCACCATTACTCTTCCGGTTTTTAAGTTGTCTGAGACCAGAATATCCTGGGATTTATTTTCTGCGGGCACCAATAATTTTTGTCTCAATTGATCCTCATCCTCCTCATTGGTGGTGAATGTAATGCAGGATGTAGGACATATGTCCATGCAGGCATCGCATTCTATACACCTGTCCTCGGTAAATTCGGTCTGTACATCACAGTTAAGGCATCGCTGGGCTTCTTTAAATCCGGTAGGCATGTCAAATCCCAGTTCCACTTCCCGCTTCCGGTCCAACAAAGTGATGGATTTATTGGCCTGTGGGACAAGGTACCGCTGATCGATCGCTATCTGGCTGTCATAACTCCACTCATGAATGCCCATTTTGGTGCTGAACAGCTTGGTGTAGGGGGCAGGTCTTTTGGTTATGTCCTTTCCTTCACACATCAAATGAATGGATACGGCAGCCTGGTGTCCATGTGCGACCGCTGTGATTACATTTTCCGGGCCAAAGGCGGAATCCCCACCGAAAAACACCTTTGGATGGGTGGACTGAAAAGTCACTTTGTCCACAACGGGCATTTCCCATTCGTCAAATTCCAGTCCCAAATCCCTTTCTATCCAGGGAAAACTGTTTTCCTGACCGATCGCTATCAATACTTCATCTGCTTCAATGAATACATCATCTTCTCCTGTAGGTAGCAATTGCCTTTTTCCATGATCATCATATACTGCCTTTACCTTTTGGAACATCATACCTGTCAATTTACCGTTTTTCACCTCAAAGCTTAAGGGTACGTGGTTGTCAAAGATGTCAATGTCCTCATGCATGGCATCTTCCTTTTCCCAGGGTGAGGCTTTCATCTCTTTGAATGGACTTCGGACCACCACTTTTACACTTTCTCCCCCCATTCTTCTTGAGGTTCGGCAACAATCCATGGCGGTATTGCCCCCACCCAAAACGATTACTTTTTTCCCGATTTTTTCCACATGCTCAAAGGCCACGCTGGCCAGCCATTCTATACCGATATGAATATATGGATCGGCTTCCTTTCTTCCGGGTAACTTTGGCAGATCACGGCCTCTGGGAGCCCCTGTCCCTACAAATACCGCATCATAGTTTTTTTCCAATACTTTTTTCAGGCTTTCGACATAGGTCATGAACTGGGTGTGGATGCCCAGGTCTAAAATATAATTTACTTCTTCATTCAGGACCTCCTCCGGTAAGCGGAAGGCTGGGATTTGACTGCGCATCATGCCTCCTCCGGCAATCTGTTCATCAAAAAGATGGATCTCATAACCCAGGGGTGCCAAATCCCTGGCTACGCTCAAGGATGCCGGTCCGCCGCCAATGAGGGCAATTTTTTTGCCGTTGGGGGTAAATGGTCCTTGGGGCATCAAGGATTTAACATCTCCTTTATTGTCCGCAGCTACCCTTTTCAGCCTGCAGATGGCCACCGGCTCCTCTTCTACCCGTACCCTTCGGCAGGCGGGTTCACATGGCCTGTCACAGGTCCGGCCCAATATTCCGGGAAAAACATTGGATTCCCAGTTGATCATGTAGGCTTCCGTGTATTTTTCTGCGGCTATCTTTCTGATGTATTCGGGTACGGGGGTGTGGGCAGGACAGGCATATTGACAATCTACCACTTTGTGGTAATACTCCGGATTTTGGGTATTAGTAGGTTTCATTGTTATTTTGGGTTATTACCTAGCTATTGCTATTCATTGAATTCGTTCACCGAATAATTTTACAAAATATAACCGGGAATGCAAATTATTGGCCAACAATTTTAATTTCTTCTTTTTCATAGATAAAATTGAGTAGGTGTAATTTTGATGGTATGCCCTAATTTTCCTTAATTTTGCCCATTAATTAAGATGAATTTCCAGGTGAATAAAGAGGATTGGAGCCAATTGTTAAAAGACAAGGTGCCTGAAAGGGCCTTATCTTATTGTTATACACTTTGGGAGGAGGAGCCTTTTTCCTTTACCATTAGCCGCTCAAGAAGCTCCAAATTAGGTGATTTCAGGTACCGGTCAGATCAGAAAATTCAAAAAATCACCATCAATCATGACCTCAACCCTTATCAGTTTCTGATTACCTTCATCCATGAGGTAGCCCATCACAGGGTGTATAGTCGGTATAAAACCAACACTAAACCCCACGGGCAGGAGTGGAAAAGTACTTTTCGGTTTTTGATGGGTCCTGTTTTGCACGACAGGGTATTTCCGAAAGATATCCTTATACCATTGAGGCTGCACATGAATAACCCAAAGGCCAGTACAGGCGCTGATTTTTTCCTGATGAAGGAATTGAAAAAATATGATGCAGCAAAAGGAAGTGATGGCGCCTTATTGTTGGGTGATTTAAAAATCGGTGCCCTATTTGAATTGAAGGCAAGGATTTTTCTTAAATTGGAGACCCGGCGAACCAGGGTGTTGTGCAAAGAAGTGGCTACAGGAAAGCGTTACCTGATCTCCAGCCATGCGGAAGTGGAATTGCAGGACTGATAGCCAATCTAATGATTTTTTCCTTGAGTGAACGTTTTTTGATTTTAGCAGCTTTTACTTCGATCTCTTTTAAATCATGTGTTTCTTCCTCTAGGTGAATTTCAGGTTCATTTTGAATCAGCTGCTTAAAAATGGAAACCTTTAAGGATTTGCTTTTAAAGTGAATCATTTCATGAAAAATATCATTAAAATATTTTTAACCAATTAAATATTCTTTTTTCTGTCAAAATCGGGCTTGATTTTTCAATTACTATAAAATGGTAATCTGGTTTTAGCTAAAATTCGGTGTGGGTTTCTTTTTGGGAAATCCTGGTTTTGGCATTGATGCCCAAGGTCCTTAGTTTTTCAGCTTGGGATACCAGATTCCCTTTGCCGGTTTTGAGCTGTTTTATTGCTGTTTGATAACTTTCCTGTGACTTGTCCAGGTTTTTGCCAATATCTTCCAGGTTACCTAAAAATGCGGCAAATTTATCGTACATTCTTCCTCCCCGCTCCGCAATTTCCATGGCATGTTTGTCCTGGTCTACTCTTATCCATAGGTCTTTGATCATTTTGAGGGCGGCGATAAGGTTGCTGCTGCTGATCAGCAGCACCCGTTTTTTATAAGCATATTCCCAGATTTGTTGATCCCCCTGAAGTGCGGTGATGTAAGCAGCCTCCAGGGGGATAAACATAATGACAAAATCCAGCACCTTCGAATAGGCCTCATATTGTTTGGCGGATAATTGATCAATATGGGTTTTAATGGCTTTTACATGAGCATCTAAATCTGCTTTTTGAGTGGATTCATCGGAGGCTGAACAATATCTTTCGTAAGCCAGTAGGGAAATTTTTGAATCCACGATTACCTTTTTGTTGTCCGGATAGTGGATGATCACATCAGGTTGCATTTTTTTGCCATCTATTCCGAGCAGGGGCTTGCCGGCATCGTCTTTAAGAAATTCCTGGACACTGTAATGCCTGTCTTTTTCCAAACCCGAATTCTGTAAGATGGTTTCCAGGATTGCCTCCCCCCAATTTCCTCTGATTTTGGAGTTTCCTTTTAATGCATTGGCGAGGTTTTTGGCTTCCTGGCTGATCTGTTGGTTTAATTCTGCCAATTCCTTTACTTTTTTTTCCAGGGAAAACCGCTCTTTGGATTCCATGGAATAGGTTTCCTGAACCTGTTTTTTAAATTCAGCAAGGTCTTTTCCCAAGGGGTCCAGGATTCTTCCAATGTTTTCCTGGTTTTGCAGAGAAAATTTCCTTGATTTTTCTTCCAATATTTTGTTGGCCAATAATTCAAATTCCTTTTGGAACCTTTCTCCCATTTTTTCCAGTTCCAGTTTTTGGAATGCCAGATTTTCGTTCAGGTAATGGAGCTGGCTGGTAAGTTTGTTTTTTTCGATGATCAATTGGTATCTTTCCTGGTCCAGTTTTTTATATTCCAATGCCTGGCTTTCTGATAGGGCCAGTTGGTGCGCATGGTCTTCCTGAAGGTCGCTGCATTTTGCCATTAATTGTTCCTTTTCGAATGACAGCTGACGATTGGTATCTTGAATATTGGAGCATTTTTGGTTGGTCTGATGCAGGCTTTTTGCCATCCAGGCCAGGACGAGGATCAATGATGCCAAAAGAATTCCGATTCCAATGTCCATTTTAAAAGCTTTTAGGGCTTATCCGTTTCTTTGGCGGATGGCTTCATAGATGATTATTCCGGTCGCCACAGATACGTTGAGACTTTCTATCTGTCCATGTATGGGGATTTTCACAAATTCATCGCAGAGTTCCATTAATTCTTCAGAGACCCCGTCTTCTTCTGAGCCGATTACCAATACTGTGGGAAGGGTAAGATCTGCATCATACATTTTCCTGTCCGTTTTTTCGGTCACCCCCACCACATGCAGGCCTGATTTTTTCAGGTCTTTCAACGCATAGTAAAGGTTTCTTTCCCTGCTTACAGGAAGGAAATTTAAAGCGCCTGCCGAGGTTTTTACCGCGTCGGAGTTGATTTGGGCACTGCTTTTTTCAGGGATGACGATGGCATGTACCCCGGCTACTTCCGCCGTTCTCGCAATGGCTCCAAAATTTCTAACATCAGTTATCCGATCCAACATTAAGATAAGCGGGGCCACTCCCCTGGCGTAACAGCCATCTATGACATTGTCCAGGGAGGCATAGGCGATCGAGGAAAT
>JBBDSB010000427.1:0-29985 GCA_040905205.1 Cyclobacteriaceae bacterium | reverse complement strand
AACAAAATCCCTATACCGGAAAAATGCTAACTTTAGTATGTAGCCATTAACCTTCATTCCAGATAGCTTTGTGATAACTATAGTATTCATTATGAACATTACGCTTTCAAAGTGACCAAATTGCTAAGCAGGTAGTTAAAAAATACGACCAGCATGCCCAACAAATATTAAAAGTTGCTGAGAGAAAAGTTGCTTATCGCACCAAAACCAAAACTAATACTATCAAAGAATGAGGTTAATTGAAAATGCATCTAAAGAAAAATTAAGAGGCGGTTTTTATACCCCGAAACCCATCACTGATTTCATTCTTAAATGGGCTATAAATGGAAGTACCGACTTTGATATTTTGGAACCCAGTTGCGGTGATGGGAACTTCCTAAAAAGTTTGAAATCCGGAGGATTCAAATTCAATACGGTTACTGCTGTTGAGTTTGACCCATTAGAAGCTGCTAAGGCCAATTCTCTTAATCTTCAGAACACAGAGGTAATTAATGAAGACTTTCATTTATTTTGCAACAATACGCAAAGAAAATTTGATCTAGTTGTTGGTAATCCACCATATATACGTTATCAGTATTTTGATAAGTATCAGCAGGTAGCTGCTGAGGATATTTTTATTAAGGCTGGTCTTAAATATTCAAAGTTAACCAATGCATGGGTGTCATTTGTAGTGGGGTCTTCACTACTACTTAAAGAATCTGGTGGAAAAATTGGCTTCGTTTTACCTGCGGAAATATTGCAGGTCTCTTATGGTCAGCAGTTAAGAACTTTTCTTGCTCATTTCTACAATAAGATCAATATCATTTCTTTTGAAAAGTTAGTTTTCACTGATATTCAACAAGAGGTAGTTTTGTTATTGTGCGAAAAGAATAACTCCAGTGATCATAATATTGATCACATTGAACTCAATAATGCAAGCGATCTACAAAATCTGGATTTGTATAGATTAAAATCCCCTAATAAAAGGATTGATTTCAAATCAAATAAATGGACTTTTTATTTCTTGGATCAGGAAGAAATTGATTTTTTAGAGAACGTCTCTGAGAAATATTCAATACCCACTATTGGAAAATTTGCAAAGGTAGAAGTTGGTATCACAACTGGATCGAATGATTTTTTCACGGTCCCACTTTCTACTGTTGAAGAATATGATCTTGATGACTATGCAAGACCTATGGTAGGAAGGAGTGTTCAAGTAAACAGCGTCATATTCAAAAATGAAGATTGGCTAAAGAATAAATATTCAAAAGCAAAAGCACATTTATTGGTCTTCCCAGATAGTAAGAATCTTAATCAGGCGAACGGAGCCATCAAATACATCAAGCAAGGAGAAGAACTTGAAATTCATAAAGGATACAAATGTGGAATAAGAGACGATTGGTTTGTTGTACCATCATTGAAGATTTCTGATGCTCTTTTTATTCGCAGAAATAACATTTACCCTAAGCTAATTGTAAACGAAGCAAAAGCCTACACCACTGATACAATGCACAGGGTATTTTTAAAGACCGGAACTGATCTAAATGCTTTTACTGCGAGTTACTACAATTCCTTATCATTAGCATTTGCCGAAGTCTCTGGAAGAAGCCATGGGGGGGGCGTACTCGAACTAATGCCAAATGAAACAGAAAGAATATTACTGCCATACAATGAGCATAATTCCAGGCTATTAAGTCTCATAGATCGGTTAATTCGAGAGAAGAAACCGATTGAGGAAATATTAAAACTAACTAATAAACAGATATTACAAAAGAATTACGGACTTAGTGATGAGGAAGTCGAATATGCCAACAGCATATGGAAAAAACTTTCAAACCGAAGATTGAATCGAGGAAAGTAAATAACCCCAAGCTTACTAGTGTCATGTCAACGCTTGAATGACGGGTAAGGCGATAGTGGATTTTGAGGTAGGTCAAGGCACAAAAAACGAGCATAGCCGTAGCTATGTGAGGCTTTTTGTAACGCTGAGATAGCTCAAAAGACACACCGGATTAACCGTAGGTTAAGGCTTGACAGGACACTAGGCCTAAAAGGGGTACAGAACGCTGCTCAACAAGGCTATATTTCCTCTGTTGCCCTATTTCTTCGGCGGATTGATCATGATATGGGCGCGGTGGGTGCCGGGATCCATGATCCAGGGCATTCCGGGGGCTTCGGGTTTTAAGGCCAGGCCAGTACTTTCCTGGGTGGCCCATGGGATATACACTACATAACGCAGGTAGGTGTTTTTTACTTCTCCATTCTCAGCATCATAATCTTCTGCCCCGGCCGTCAGGGAATACAGAGTTGCCCCGTCCTTGGGCATTTTCAGCGTTCCGGCCTTCGCCTCAGACTCCCGCGTATCAAATGTTTCTTTAAAGTTTTTGCCTTCCTTTTTCAATTCCCGGCCCCTTTCCATAAAGGGTTCCAGATTTTTGTGGTAACAGGCCACATTAAAGCCCTCTGCTTTGGGATCATCGGCGATACAGACCATTTCATTACTCCCTTCCCGCAAAACGGTCCAGTTTCCCTGAGCATCATATCCATAAACCATGGCCCCTTCTCTCAGGTCTTCCGGGGCTGCCAGCACCGCGGTTTTGATTTGCATGACCTTGCTAGGAATCTGTTGGGCTCCAGCCTGGACAAAAAGTAGCGATACAAATAAACTTGCGAATAGGTATTTCATGGTCCTGGGTTTTTAAGTTGAAGAAAACCAATTTTTTAACCAATATACAGAATCTTTTTGAGGACCATAAAACTCTATGATCAAATTCCTTCAAAAAAGTCCCTTTCCTCCTTGAGAAGAGCATGGAGAGCGATGGCAGGAATCTGTACCATAAGTCGGATTGTCAATTCGCTGCCTGCTCAATAAGGACCAAATCTTAATACAGTGGAGAATTTAATAACCTGAGATTCTATATGAAGCTTATTTTGCTAGGCAGTACCCTCCTTAAAATAGACACAGAAAAAGCAGATCAGGTAAATCCCCCTTAATAAGGGGGTATGGGGGATTTTTTCGCCAACGTACCAAATATCAATGCGTTATAAGTTGATATTCCCGTTGAAATCCCTCCCGACTTTGGTCGGGACAAGCTCTGCCCCCTTGAAAGGGGGAGTCGCTGAAAATGAGATTTGGGTTGATTCTTAGATGCTTTCCGTTATCAGGGAATTACCCATTTGCTTTGGAAAGGATTAGCACCCATAGTTCGTACAGTTTTATAATCGAACTCCTCAGGTTAATAAGAAAATGATAGCAATACTTTTATTCCTCCAAACGAGTATTCGTCCGATCCACTGCTGTCCGATTTTCCCGATTCACAAGGTCCCAAGCCGTATGGAATATAAGCTTGGCCCTCTTTTCCATCAGGTCAAATTCAATCTTGTCCACCGTATCGGAGGGCTGGTGGTAATCATCATGCACGCCGTTAAAAAAGAAAATCACAGGTATATTGTGCTTGGCAAAATTGTAATGATCGGAGCGATAATAAAAACGGTTCGGATCATCCTCAGCATCATAGCGGTAATCCAGGATCAGGTCGGTATAAGTGATGTTGTTGTATTCATTGATGATTTTTAGTTCCGAGGAGAGCATTTCCGATCCGATCACATAAACATAATCCTGGTTCTCGGCATTTTGGTATTCATAATCAATACGGCCTACCATGTCAATATTCAGGTTATTGACCGTATTTTCCAAAGGAAAAACCGGATTCTCTGAATAATATTCCGATCCAAGCAAGCCTTTTTCTTCTCCGGTCACATTCATGAAGAGGATACTTCTCCTGGGTCTGTGCCCTTCTTTGGCAGCCATTGAAAAAGCCTCAGCAATTTCCATGACAGAGACGGTTCCGGAACCGTCATCATCGGCTCCATTGTTGATTTCCCCCTTGCTGTTGACCCCGACATGGTCATAATGGGAAGAAATCACCAGCACTTCTTCTTTCTTGTCGGTACCTTCCAGGTAAGCCAGGATATTTTCTGTTCCTACCGTCCGCTTTTCTTTCTGCACCCTGAACCTCACTTTTTGGGAGGGAATGGATTCTGGGTTATTCTTGGCGGCTTCCTTCAGGTCCTCAAGGGGGGTCTCAAAAATCTGTGCCATTTGATCAGAACTCACCATAAAAATAGGCCGGTGTGCATCAGGTTCATCAAATCCCAGCCTGCCCTTTTTTGAAAGGGACTCATATCGGTTGGCAATACGGTCAAAATTGGCCTGTCCTTCCATGGTCACCATGATGACCCCTTCCGCACCTGCTTTCATCACCTCATCTACCACTTCAGTTCCACGCGCCCCAATGGCCCACATGCCTACCAATTTTCCCTCCACATCCACTTTCCCAAGGTTTTCCTCATTGGCCAGGCCCAGAAAAACCAGGTCTGTTCTGTTTCTTTTTTTCATATTGGCATCTCCCACAAAAACAAAATCCTCGTTCATGATAAGGTCTCTTTTTCCGATCTTAAGTTCAACCTCATCCCATAAAACAGCCGATAAATTAAATTTTTGAAGGTATTCCCCATTTAAAGGCCCATTAAGGTCCTTTTCTTTGTAAAAATCAACTAAATATTCGGCGGCCAGTTTTTGCCCTTTTTCGCCGGTATCTCTTCCTTCCAGTTCATCGGAAGCAAGGTAAGTCAGGTGATTTTCCAGGTCTTCCGCCTGTATGGTCGATGCGTATTTTATGGACAGGTCTTCCTGAGCAAAAGCCGCTCCACTCCCTACCAAAAACAGCTGTAAAGCCAAAATCAATTTACTTTTCATTCTTGTAGTTTATAATTTTTAAATATAGATAATCAAAAAACCAATTTAAATTAAGATGGTTTATAGAAATATTAATGAAGCTAAATTAATATCTAAACCAGGTAATATTTTTACCTTTGCGCTTCAGATAGGGCAAATTGGCTTCGCCAAAATTAATCATATTTTACCTTTATTATATGAAAATCAATCTTTCTTCTTCATCCAATTTTCAAAACAGGCACATTGGACCGTCTGCGGATGAGGTACAAATCATGTTGAACGAGATAGGCGTTGATTCCTTGGAATCCCTGATCCAGGAGACGATACCGGAGCGAATCAGGTTAAAAAAACCCATTCAGCTTCCCAAAGCCAAAACCGAATCCGGATTTTTAAAGTCATTCAAAAAACTGGCCGGAAAAAACCAGGTCTTTAAATCATTCATAGGTCTTGGTTATCATGATACCATCGTTCCGGGGGTGATTCAAAGAAACCTCCTTGAAAATCCCGGCTGGTATACTGCTTACACGCCTTACCAGGCAGAAATCGCCCAAGGCAGGTTAGAGGCCTTGATCAATTTTCAGACCGTGGTAAGCGAGCTGACCGGCATGGAGCTGGCCAATGCCTCACTATTGGACGAAGGTACAGCAGCTGCCGAGGCCATGAACCTACTATTTACTTCCAAATCCCGAGGCAAAAAAAAAGCCAACCGTTTTTTTGTGGATGAAAAAGTATTCCTTCAAACCCAGGATGTATTAAAGACAAGAGCCATTCCGGTGGGAATACAATTGGAAATCGGCCCATTGGAAAACCTTGATCTTTCCGATCCTGATTTATTTGGCATAATGCTGCAATATCCCAATGCGGATGGGGAGGTCATTGATTACAGGTCCCTGGTCTCCAGTGCGGCGGACAATGAAGTACTGACTGCATTTTCGAGCGATTTACTGAGCCTGACCCTCTTGGTGCCCCCTGGGGAAATGGGTGCGGATGTGGTGGTCGGTAACAGCCAAAGATTGGGGGTACCTATGGGATTCGGAGGCCCTCATGCCGGTTTTTTCGCCACCAGGGAGGCGTATAAACGACAGATTCCTGGTAGAATTATCGGTGTATCCATTGATAAAGAAGGCAGAAAAGCTTACCGAATGGCACTCCAGACCAGAGAGCAGCACATCAAAAGAGAAAGGGCGACCTCCAACATTTGCACTGCCCAGGTACTACTGGCCGTTATGGCCGGCATGTATGCCGTTTACCATGGGCCCAAAGGCCTGCAGGCTATTGCTGCTAAAGTTCATGGTTTGGCGGTATTGGCCATTGAACTGCTAAGGCAATTAGGATTTGAGCAAAAAAATGACTGGTTCTTTGATACCATAAGAATAAAAGTGGACGAAGTCCAAACCGAAAAAATCAGGGCCTTTGCTTTGTCCAAGAAGATGAATTTCCGGTATGAAAAAGGATTCGTTCTTATCAGCTTTGATGAGGCAAAAAGCAAATCCGACGTGCTGGGGATTTATGAAGTATTTGCCATGACTACCCATAGCCATGAATTTAGAAAACCGGTGACAGCAGATGCTGTGGACGCATGCATTCCTGAAAATTTGTTTAGAAAAAGCCTGTATCTGCAACATGAGGTTTTTCAAAGGTACCATTCTGAGCATGAGATGCTCAGGTACATGAAAAAATTGGAAAATAAGGACCTTTCTCTGGTCCATTCCATGATCTCATTGGGTTCCTGCACCATGAAACTCAATGCCACAACGGAAATGATCCCAATAACCTGGCCGGAAATAGGTCAATTACATCCTTATGTTCCCCAGGAACAAGCTGCGGGTTACTACGAGATGTTCCAGGAATTGAGAAACTGGTTAAGTGAAATTACAGGGTTTGCAGACACCTCCTTACAGCCCAATTCCGGTGCTCAGGGGGAATATGCGGGATTGATGGTGATCAGGGCTTACCACCAAAGCAGGGGAGAGGATTTCAGAAATATTGTCCTGATACCTTCTTCTGCACATGGCACCAATCCTGCCTCTGCTGTAATGGCCGGAATGAAGGTGGTCATCGTACCCTGTGATGAACGAGGTAATATTGACCTGGATGCCTTAAAGGAGAAGGCCGTTGCATATAAGGACCAATTGGCCGCATTAATGGTAACCTATCCCTCTACGCACGGGGTATTCGAAGAGGCCATTCAGGATATCTGCCAAATGGTCCATGATTATGGTGGACAGGTATACATGGACGGTGCCAATATGAATGCCCAGGTGGGTCTGACAAGTCCCGGAATTATCGGTGCCGATGTCTGCCATTTGAACCTGCATAAAACTTTCTGTATTCCGCACGGTGGCGGCGGGCCCGGTATGGGACCTATTTGTGTGGCGGAACATTTAGTGCCATTTTTACCGGGTAATCCGTTTATCAAAACCGGGGGGGTGGAAGCCATTACCGCCATTTCCGCAGCACCTTTTGGCAGCGCCAGCATCTTGCCTATTTCCTATGCCTATATCGCCATGATGGGAGAAGAAGGGCTTTCCATGGCCACCAAAATTGCCATCTTGAATACCAATTACATTAAAAAAAGGCTGGAATCACATTACCCCATATTGTACACCGGAAGCAAGGGAAGGGCAGCCCATGAAATGATCCTGGATTGCAGGGGTTTCAAAGAAATCGGTATTGAAGTGGAAGATATTGCCAAGCGGCTGATGGATTATGGATATCATGCTCCCACGGTATCCTTTCCAGTGGCCGGAACCCTTATGGTGGAGCCAACGGAATCGGAAAACAAATTGGAATTAGACCGCTTTTGCGATGCCATGATAGCGATCAGGGAGGAGATTCATGAGGTGCAGCAGGGTAGTGCCGAAAGGGATATAAATGTTTTAAAAAATGCCCCGCATACGGCCCAAACCCTCTTGGCCAATGAATGGACCTATCCTTACAGCAGGGAGAAGGCCGCCTTCCCGCTGCCATTTGTAAAAGAAAATAAATTTTGGCCACCTGTGGGGCGGATTGATGCCGCCTATGGGGACCGCAATCTCGTGTGTAGCTGTATCCCTAAAGAAGCTTATGAAGAAGAAAAATTGGTGTCCTAGGCCCCTTCTGTATACAAATGGGCACCCATTATGGAACTTTTAAAGATATAGAGGCCCTGACCAAATGGATCAGGGCCTTTATAATATTCATCAATCATATTTTTCCAGGAAAGGGGTTTATTTCAAACCACCAATCATATTTTCAGGTTTTACCCATTCATCAAACTGCTCATTGGTAAGCAGTTTCAAATCCAAAGCGGCTTCCCTCAGACTGCTGCCATCTTTATGGGCTTTTTTAGCAATTTTCGCAGCATTTTCATAACCGATATGGGGATTCAAGGCCGTAACCAACATCAGACTGTTTTCCAAATGCCGCTGTATAAAGGGCTTGTTGGGTTCAATGCCTATGGCACAGTTGTCATTAAAAGACATGCAGGCATCTCCCAATAAACGGGCTGAGCCGAGTAAATTGTTGACCATCATGGGCTTGAAAACATTCAGCTCGAAATGTCCGTTGGCACCGCCAATGGAAACTGCGGTGTCATTGCCAATTACCTGTGCACAAACCATGGTCATGGCCTCTGCCTGGGTAGGATTGACTTTTCCCGGCATGATGGAAGACCCCGGCTCATTTTCAGGGATCAAAATCTCCCCTATTCCAGATCGGGGACCGGAGGAAAGCATCCTGATATCATTGGCAATCTTCATCAAGCTGACTGCCAATTGCTTCAGGGCACCATGGGTTTCCACTATGGCATCATGGGCTGCAAGCGATTCAAATTTATTGGGAGCGGTAATAAACGGATTTCCCGAAAACCGGGCGATATTTTCTGCCACTTTCTCTGCATATCCCTTGGGTGTGTTTAGCCCCGTACCCACAGCGGTACCTCCAAGCGCCAACTCAGAAAGGTGGGGAAGTGTATTGTTTATGGCTTTCATCGCATGGTCCAACTGGGCAACATATCCTGAAAATTCTTGTCCTAAGGTCAGGGGCGTGGCGTCCATAAAATGTGTGCGACCTATTTTTACCACCTCCATAAATTGGTCAGATTTACTTTTCATAGTATCCCTGAGCTTTTTAACCCCAAATAAAGTAGTTTCCACTACCATCTTATAGGCCGCAATGTGCATGGCCGTGGGAAAAGTATCATTGGACGATTGTGATTTATTGACATCATCGTTGGGATGGATTTTCTTTTTTTCATCCTGCAGACTGCCTCCTAAAAGCACATGGGAGCGGAAAGCAACCACCTCATTGACGTTCATATTGGATTGTGTGCCTGAACCCGTCTGCCATACAACCAAAGGAAATTGATCATCCAATTTTCCTTCCAGGATTTCGTCACAAGCCTTGGCAATGATATCTGCCTTACCCTGATCCAATACCCCCAATTCCGCATTGGTGATGGCTGCTGACTTTTTAAGAATCGCAAAGGCATGGATGATTTCCAGCGGCATTTGGTGTGTGGCACCTCCGATTTTAAAATTATTGACCGATCGTTGGGTTTGGGCACCCCAGTATTTGTTTGCGGGTACTTCCACTGGGCCCATGGTATCTTTTTCTATTCTAGACTCCATAATTAAGGTATATTAAAATTATTCTGGTTTATTTGCTAAATTACAACAGGACATCCAGATTACATAAAAGGCTGCCAAAATGTTAGGCATAGGAGCTGGGTAAAATGTATGGGTGCAAAGGAAATGCCGATTTTTCAATCTTTTGAATGAATGATTTCTTTACTCATGGATTTGGAAGGATAAAATTTTAAAAATGTAAGGTATAACTGATATTTATATTTTAATAAATAAAGACCTGTATTTCAGAATAAGTTGGAGCTTTCTACCCTTCAGCTCACCACCATTTTAAAACCTTCCCCATGTAAGGTAATGATCTGAACCTTATCATCGGTTTTAAGCAATTTTCTGATTTTACTCAAGTAAACGTCCATGCTCCTTGCGTTAAAATAGCTGTCATCTCCCCAAATTTGCTTCAAAGCATTGGACCGGCTTACATTTTTATTCATCTCAGCCGCCAATAATCTTAAGAGTTCATTTTCTTTAGAAGTAAGTTTGTGTTCTCCATGGGGTCCTTCCAGCAATTGCTTGTCATAGTGAAGGGTGAATTTTCCGAATTGATAGACTTTAAGAGGGACGGATTCATTTTTATTCAGGGTCCTCCTCAGTATAGCTGAAATTCTCAGCAAGAGTTCCTCCATACTAAAAGGTTTGGTGATGTAATCATCCGCTCCGATTTTCAAGCCCAGTATCACATCATCTTTTAGGTTTTTGGCAGTAAGGTAAATGATTGGAATGTTTTCTTCCACTTGCCGTATTTCCTTTCCCAATGTAAATCCGTCCTTTTTAGGCATCATTACATCCAAAATGCAAAGCTGGAAATAGTTCTTTTTGTATTTGTTCCACCCCTGTTCTCCATCCCGGCATAAAGTAACCTCAAAACCTTTCACGCCAAGGTACTCTTGAAGAATATCACCAAGATTTGGATCGTCTTCCACTAATAAAACTTTTGCTTTGCTCATTGTTTTTTTGGTAAAATAATGGTGAATAAACTACCTTTTCCCGGCTCGCTTTCTACTTTTACCGTACCTTTATGGGCCTCCGCCATTGTTTTGACATAAGACAGCCCTAAACCAAATCCTTTAACATCATGGATGTTTCCGGTGGGAACTCTGTAAAATTTATCAAAGATTTTTCTGATGGCCTCCCGGTTCATCCCAATGCCATGGTCTCTGAATGCAATCTGGAAAAAACCATCGGATTCCTTGACTTCTATGGCGATTTTTGGTGCTGTTTTTGAATATTTATTGGCGTTGTCAAGAAGGTTATTCACGATATTGGAAAGGTGAAAATAATCGGCTTCAATCTCCTTTTCCTGAGCTTGATAATCTACAAGAATTTCACCACCTCTTTTTTCTACCAATAGGCTGAAGTGTTCTTTGGCCAGGGTGATCAATTGGGACAAATCCAACTTCTCAATTTTAAGTTTGAAATCATTCTTATCCAACGCAGCAGCTTGTAAAACCTGTTCAACCTGGCCACCTAACCGTATATTCTCATCTTTAATAATGCCCAAGTACCGCTTTCTCATGGCCTTTTGCCCGAAAAGATCCGGATCCTGCAATGCCTCAATCGCCAGGCTTACCGTAGAAATCGGCGTCTTAAATTCATGGGTCATATTATTGATGAAGTCATTTTTTATCTCAGAAATCTTTTTTTGTCGAATGATCACCCTGACTGCGTACACAAAACAAATGATGATAATCACTAAAAACAGCAGAGAACTCATCAAGGGAAGAAACACCTGCCGTAACAAATAATTCTCTTTATTGGGGAAGTAGATAACAAGGAAATTTTCTCCACCAAATAAATCGCTGGGAAACAATTCCGCTCGAATGCCATTATTTTTAAGGTTCAACAAGTCTGTCACCTCACCTATACTCATTATTTCCCCCTGACCATCAATAATCCCCAATTCAAAAAGCTGCTGAATGTTTCTGTTGAGCAACTGGTCCTTAATCTTTTCTTTAACTACCGCAGTGTCAATCCGGTTTAAGATATTTTGGTTACCTCGGGATAAAAGCTGCTCAATGACCCCTTCGACCAAAGCAATTTTCATATTGGTTTGTACAATGGTTTCCGCAAAATCCCGGGACACATTATATTCTTCAATGATACTGGTTTGCCAACGGTGGGCATACTGCCTTTTACTGAAAAATCGATCCTGCTTACTCAGGAATTCATAATATTTTTCTTTCTCCTGCAATAAAATTTCCATTTCATCCGGCGTAAAAAGACTGGATGCAACTGATGGTTCCATCAGAAAATATTTTTCTATCTGGCTGAAATTTTTTGCCTCCCCTTCTTTAGAAGCCACCAATTTGCGAAAGGTCGGAGAAATTTCAGGAATATGCTGGCCGAAAATGGAGTCCACCACGGAAGGTCGTTTTACCGCCACTTGGCGATGCCGTAATTGGAGTCTAATCGGCTCTATGGGTTCAAAAAGAACTTGCTGAAAAACAGTATCACCTTCCAGGAAAAGTAAAGTTTCACTCTTTTCCAACATTTCTGATGTCGAAGCCAGTGCTTGAAATATATTCTGTTCGAACCTTTGCTGGTTAATGCGGAGTACGTTTCCAACCCAATAAAATTGGAATCCTATTAAGCCTACACTTGCCAGGGACATCAGAAAGATAATAATTTTGATGCTTATTTTGGACATTTTACAAATTTAACGGTTATGGACCTCTAAATCATATCCTTAACTTTTTTTAACATAAACGTTCCAAGGGTCTACATGGACTGAATTTAACAGGTTCAATTTAGTTTAAATCCTACAACCCCAATGAATAACCATTTTTAGAGGATCATAATTCCGATCCACTTTTCGTCTAACTGAATTGATTTTAAATTTAGGCACCTTTATCTATCTTTGCTCCCGTAAATTTAGAAGTTATGGAAATCAAAGACAAAGGGTACCAAATCCAAGGCTTGCCCCTATTGGATATAGGTAAAAAATACGACACCCCTTTATATGTATATGATGGAGAAAAGATCCTCCATCAAATTAAACGCCTGAAAGATGCTTTTTCAGGCGTAAATATGAAGATAAAATATGCTGCCAAAGCCCTTTCCAATATCAATATATTAAAATTGATGCGGAAAGCCGGTACCGGGGTGGATGCTGTCTCTATAGAAGAAATCAGACTTTGTATACATGCTGGCTTTAAGCCTGAGGAGATCATGTACACCCCTAACTGTGTTTCCTTCGGGGAAATCAAATCGGCCATTGAGCTTGGTGTAATGGTGAATATCGACAATATTCCCATGTTGGAACATTTTGGAACGGAATATGGTAACAATGTCCCTCTTTGTGTCCGCCTCAACCCCCATATCCTGGCTGGGGGTAATGCAAAAATTTCTGTTGGCCACATCGACAGCAAATTCGGAATCTCCATATTGCAACTCAAACATGTTCTAAAAATCATCCATGCTTATGATCTCAATGTCATAGGATTACATGTGCACACCGGATCAGATATACTCGATGCAGAGGTATTTTTAAAAGGCGCAGAAATACTTTTCGATGCCGCCAGGGAATTCAAAGACCTTCAGTTTTTGGATTTTGGAGGAGGATTTAAAGTAGGTTATAAAACCGGAGACATTACCACAGATATTAAAGATGTAGGTATAAAAGTATCGAAGGCATTTAAGGCCTTTTGCAACGAGTATGGACGGGAGTTGGAAATCTGGTTTGAGCCCGGTAAATTTCTGGTCAGTGAATGTGGTTACTTATTGGTCAAAGCCAATGTGATAAAACCAACCCCTGCCACCACCTTTATCGGGGTAGATTCCGGCCTAAACCATTTGCTAAGGCCTATGATGTATGATGCCCACCATGATGTGGTCAATATCTCTAAACTTGATGGCCCGGAGAGGGTTTACACCGTAGTCGGATACATTTGTGAAACAGATACCATTGCCGCAGACCGAAAACTCCGTGAAGTGAAAGAGGGAGACCTCATTGCCATTAAAAATGCAGGTGCTTATGGTTACAGCATGGCTTCCAATTATAACTCCAGGTTTAGACCTCCTGAAATCTTGATTTTAAACGGTCAGGACCATTTGATCCGGGAAAGAGAAAGCTTTGAAGATATCCTAAAGGGACAACCCCTTTTGGAGATTTAATCCAATTTATGGTCCTTTTCAGATATTTTGAAAAGGACCTTTTTTTTATATCACAAATCCACCATTAATCTCATTTAAATTTATTGAACATACATTTTTTCATGGATAAAAAATACAGCCATAAAAAGCCCCATTTCCGGCTGAAAATTATTTTTTAAAATGTTTTGAATATTTAAATAAAATTCTATTATTTAGGCAAATAAAACAATTTATCGCTATTTCATTATAGTGTATTCCAATAACATAAAATAATATTTTAAAAAATAAATTACAAAAATACTCTTGTGTACTGCAATAAAATGGCATCATATTAAGGCTTAGTTCGAGTAGGGAGAAAGCCAAGTACAATTATTTTAAAGCTAAGGGTAGGGTTTTAACAACAATTTTTAACTAAATAAGCAATGATGGGGTCGAAGACGAAAGCAATTATGCAGATCCATTTAGATCAAAAAGAAGCTGATAAAATCAGCGAAGATTTATTGGAATATGCCGAAACGCTGAGTGAGGCTTTGGGTATGGATACAATGACCATTCATGGGGAAATGCAATCAGGTGACCTCAATCATTTGATCATCACTTTCAACCATTATTTTGGAGAATACATCGAATTGCTAGACTCTGATCACCGGGTGCATTAGGATATGGAGAAAAGTCAATAAAAATTGGTGAAAATTAATTTTTTTATTTGTTTTTTAAACATTCCCTTCCATTTTTTGTCTTGGTAAAAGGATTATAATCCCACAGGACATGGCAAAAACCCTAAAGTTAATATTAGGCGATCAGCTGAACAGCAGGCATTCATGGTTTAAGAAAAAAAATCCGGATGAATGGTACCTGATGATGGAAATCAGGCAGGAGACGGATTATGTGAACCATCACATACAAAAAGTAACTGCCATATTCCAATCAATGAGGTTATTTGCTCAGTGGTTAAAGCATGAAGGTCATCAGGTGATTTATCTGAAAATCGGAGATAAGGAAAACTTTCAAAATCTGGAAGAAAATATTCGTCACATCATTTCCAAAAAGGAAATTTCCAATTTTGAATATTTATTTCCAGATGAATACCGGCTTGACATTCAACTTAAAAACCTCTGTAACTCCCTTGGCATTAAATCAGGGACCTGTGATACGGAACATTTCTTGTCAGATAGGCTGGAAGTCAAAGAATTTTTCAAGGGCAATAAAAAATTCCTCATGGAACCATTTTATCGCTACATGAGAAAGAAATTCGATATTTTAATGGAAGGAGAAAAACCGGTTGGCGGCAAATGGAATTTTGACCATGAAAACCGTAAAAAATTACCGGATAATGTGGTCGTTCCTCCCCCTCCTGATTTTCAAAATGATGTCACCACTTTGGTGGATGCCATCCAGGCGGCAGGTGTCCACACTATTGGAGAAATTATTCCATCAGATTTTCGATGGCCACGTGATCGCGATCAGGCACTGCGGGTTTTAAACCATTTTTGTAAGAAACTTTTACCCGATTTTGGGAACTACCAGGATGCGATGCATGACCAAAATGCCTATTTGTTCCACAGCAAATTAAGTTTTGCCTTAAATGTTAAATTAATTCATCCCTTGGAGGTGATCAAAGCAGTAGAATCATGCTGGAGAGAAAATCCAAAAAAATATGCGCTTCCACAGGTAGAAGGTTTTATCCGACAAATATTAGGATGGAGGGAATACATGAGAGGTATTTATTGGGCTCATATGCCAGGTTATGGAAAATTAAATTTTTTTGATCACCAAAAAGATTTACCCGAATTTTATTGGACAGGTAATACCAGAATGAATTGTGTGGGACATGCCATTCGCCAATCCCTTGATCATGCTTATGCCCATCACATCCAACGATTGATGATCACTGGCAATTTTGCGCTTTTAGCGGGTATCCATCCAGATCAGGTGGACCATTGGTATTTGGGGATTTACATCGATGCCTTTCAATGGGTGGAGATCACCAATACCCGAGGTATGAGTCAATTTGCAGATGGGGGACTGGTAGGCACAAAACCATATGTATCAAGTTCCAATTATATCAACAAGATGAGCAATTATTGTAATAGCTGCTTCTATGATCAAAAAAAGAAATTCGGTGATAAAGCTTGCCCCTTCAACAGTCTATATTGGGCATTCTATGAAAAAAATAAGGATAAGCTGTTTAACAACCCTAGAATAGGTTTTGTTTATAAGAGTCTGGATAAGATGAAAAATAAGGAAGCATTACTTCAACAAGCGGAAGCCTACCTTAAGCAAGTTAATGATTTGTAAACAGTAACCATATTTATCCATTTCAAATCCATTTCATGAAAAACCTGACCATCTTATTTTTATTCAACCCATATGGCGGGTAAAGCATCCTCACAGAAGTAATCCCTGTTTTCTGTCTAAGAACTGCCTTTTCATTGGAAAAGGCCAAAAAACCGTAATGGCCATGTGCCTTACCTATGCCACTTTGATTTACCCCTCCAAAGGGCAATCCGGGATGGCCAAATTGAAGTGAACAATCATTGACTACCACGGTTCCGGAACTGGTACGGCTGATAAAAAAATTAACAAAATACGGCTCCTCAGAAAAAATGTAAAAGGCCAGGGGTTTAGGTTTGGCATTTAAATAATTAAGCGCCTGGTTGATATCCGAATAGGATAATAATGGAAGAATGGGGCCAAAAATTTCTTCCTCCATCAAGGCCATGTTTGGTCCAACCTGAGTCAGAATGGTAGGGTCCATAAAACTGTTTTCCTCTCTTATATTTCCTCCAATTTCGACTTTGGCCCCTTTGGACAAGCCATCAGAAATTAAACCTTCCAACCTTCTGAGATGATTTTTATTGATGATCCTTCCATAATCCGGACTGTTTTCTATTCCTTTACCTTTGGGATCAAACATCTTTGCCAATTGGGATTTTAATTCCTTTAAAAACGCATCCAATTCGGTTTCATGCACCAAAATATAATCCGGTGCCACACAGGTTTGCCCACAATTGATGAATTTTCCCCAAACCACCCGTTCTGCCACTTCTTTTAATTTACAGCCTTTGTCTATGATTACCGGGGATTTTCCACCGAGTTCCAAGGTCACAGAAGCCAAGTGCTCTGCCGCTGACTTCATAATGGATTTGCCGGTTTTTGAACTTCCTGTAAAAAAAATATGATCAAAGGATTTTGACAGCAGGGATTGTGCTACCGGTAATCCACCCTCAAAAACCGCAATTTCATTTTGCCGGAAAATCTGTTTGATCATTTCTGAAATTAACCGGGAGGTATGGGGAGCCAGTTCAGAAGGTTTAACAATGGCTGTACAGCCTGCAGCAATGGCTGATACCAATGGCAAAATGGCCAAGCTAAAAGGGTAATTCCAAGGCGAAAGGATCAAGGCAGAACCTTTGGGTTCAAAATACACTTGGGATTTAGATCCCAATAATGAAAAACGGGTCTTAACTGACTTTGGTTTTACCCAATTTGGCAATCTTTTGCATGCATATTTGATTTCTGACAACACCACATAAATTTCACTATAATCCGCCTCTATTGCCGGCTTTCCCAAATCTTCATGGATGGCTATCCTGATTTTATCCTTGTTGGATTTAATCCAATTGCTCAACCTGTTCAGTTTACCGACTCTTTCTACCACGGTACTTTGGCGAAGCCGAAGAGATGCATTTTTCTGTAAGGCGAATATGGTTTCGACCTGGACGTGGTCAATCTGCCTTTCTGGGTGTAACATAAGAAAACGGGTTAATTTTCAATTTGAAATTGGTGAGCATCCCTCACATAGCCATAAAGGTAAAATTCAATTCGTATTAATCCTATACTCTATTTAATTCGGAAATATTCACGGATAAAAAATTATTGATGGATTAAACCAATACAACAAAATAAGGTTTATACTTAACTGTAATATAAACAATTAATAAAATGCATTGGAGCATAGATGCGATTTTCCAAAAAAATGTAATGCTCGGGGAAAATCAAAAATTAAAATTAATCAAAGTCTACATAATTAATTTTACCTTAGTTCGGTTTAAGATCGTCTTAAAAAACCGGCTAAATCGTCAAGCGAACCCTTTTTGGTAGGATTAGGTGGTGGAAAAGGGTGTGGCAGCCCTGTCTGGCTATGGGTTCCCACGGCTTTCTCCGCTCAAAACCTCTATAAGCCTACAGATGACGTAATTAAACCTGTTGTTTTCGAAAATGTGGAACCCCTGAAAAAATTTGATAACAAACGAGGCTTCTTATTTAAATACGCAAAGAGGGTTGGCCCGAAAAAAATCCGGTTCTGTTTTTGCCACACCCCATCCCGCCCCTAAAAGAAAGGGAGTCAGTATTCGGAATTTTTAAAGGAACATTTTGAATTAACATGCATTAAAGCGTCATTTTCAAAAATGACAAAATTTACCGAAATATGTTATGAATTCATTAACTCGAAATAAGTGGAGAATTTTATATTTAAGAAGGAACCTACTTATATTTCGTAAAGCGCGGTTGCCCAAAAAAAAATCCGGGGAGGGGGTGGATTTGTGTGAGGAAGGATGTTTTTTGTTCCCGAACAGCGAAGCGAATCGGGAACAAAAGTACAATAAAAACAAGCCTAATTTAACTCTACCGATGCCTTGTTTATTAAGTATTTAAAATTCAATAAATTGTAATTTTGTGTTTGGGCAGCTAATTTCCAGGGTATTGTTCATAACCACATCGTCATCCCGATTTCTGGGTTTTAAAAAAAGTTAACTCTCGGAATGACGGTTTTTTCCTGAAATTACATTGAACTACTATGTTGTATGCCATGCCGTAACGTAGAAACCCACCCCACATTTTAGCACATTTGGTTTTTGCCTCCGCAACTTCAACCCTAAAAAACCAGAAGAGCTAAAATTTTCCTGCCCACCGATTGGAAATCCGGTTGGAATCATTATTTTGGACGAACATTTCAAAAGAAAAAATTCAACATGAATTCATTTGGATATTTGATACGAACCAGTCGTGAAAGCCTTAAACTTCCGCTTCGGAAAGTTGCTGCCGAACTTGATATTGACACTTCTATTCTGAGCAAAATAGAAAGAGGTGAAAGGAATGCAACTCCTGACATGATCCCGATTCTTTCAGAAATATTAAATATCGAATTTAAATCACTCCAAGTACTATTCCTATCAAATAGAATCTTCAATGAATTTGGTGAAGAGAAGCACATCATGGACGGGTTGAATAAGACTATTGAAATAATTAAAAACTCTAGATGATGAGCATGGAACTACAACTGAAAGAAGACCAAATCTATGCTCCTATATTGGACAAATGGATTGTTGCAACCCCAGAAGAAAAATTGAAGCAACAGTTCATTTTAAGATTAATTAATCACTATGGCTATGAATTAGAACAACTTGGCCAAGACGTGGTAATCAAGAATAGGTACAAGGCGGATATTGGAATTTGGAAGAATAAAAATGAGAAAAAGAGGAACAAAATCCCATCAATAATAATCGCTGCACAATGCAAGGCGGAACATATCACGATTAACGAAGAAGATTATCTTATCGGGTATAATTTTGCAGCGAGTGTAAAAGCAGATTTTTTTGTTGCTACAAATCTTAAAGAAACCAGGGTTTTTTACATAAAGGAAGAGCCAGCTAGCAGGAAACTTGAACGTCTTCAAGATATCCCTAAAGCCAACTTAATAACCGAGGAAGCAAGGATCAGGAAATTTATCTCCGAATCTAAGACATTTACCAGAGACCAATTTACATCCCTACTTTCGAAGTGCCATAACATAATACGGAATAATGATAAGTTGTCTCCTGAAGCGGCATTCGATGAAATCAGTAAGATTCTGTTCATGAAAATTATGTATGAACGAAAATCTGACAAAGAATTAATTTTTTCAAAGGAAAAATTTAAATCTGAAGAGAAAAACTATGAGGAAAATATTAGGCCTTCATTAAAACCAATAGGCTCATCTTTATATGATAAAGAATATATGCAATTCCTATTCGATAAAACGAAGGAAGAATTCAAACATGACGAACTGTTCGAAGACCTTGATCGGATAAAAATACGGCAGAGGAGTTTTGAAATGATTGTCGAAGAGTTGGAGGTATTTAATTTGTCCAGCACATCCGATGACATAAAGGGTATTGCATTTGAAGAATTTCTTGGCAGGACATTTCGCGGAGAACTCGGCCAGTTTTTCACACCGAGAACTATTGTCGATTTTATGGTAGATGTTCTTGATCCTAAAGAAGGCGAAGTGGTGTGCGATCCGTGCTGTGGAAGTGGTGGTTTTTTGATTAAAACCTTCGATTATGTTAGAGATCAAATAGAAAAGGATATACAGAATGAAATTAAAGGAATTGAAAAAAAATATTTTGATAGAGATTACGAAAAGTTATCCGGTATCAAAAAAGCGGATATTGAGAAAAAAGTAAATGACCTGAAATTAAAATTATTTGAAGAGTTTGATCTTAAAAACGATAAGGGTCGACTGTATCATCTATCCCATAATTGCATTTTTGGAACTGATGCCAACCCAAGGATGGCTAGAACTTCTAAGATGAATATGATCATGCATGGTGATGGTCATGGAGGGGTGCATCACCATGATGGTCTGCTTAATGTGAACGGAATCTACGAGGGTCGTTTTGATGTAATCCTGACGAATCCTCCCTTTGGTTCCAGAGTCAATAAAGCCCTAAAAGTCACTCCTTCCGATATTCCCAGCGAAGAAAAAATAAAATACTACGAAAAGCGATATGGGAGCGATTACCGGCAAAATGTCGTAGAGCAACTTCAGGAGTGGGCTAATCAGAACAATGGATACGGAAAAAGCCCAGGCAAAGCACTACTGGATATCTTTCATGTTGGAGTATGGAGTGGGTTAACAGAGGTTTTGTTTATTGAAAGATGTCTGAATCTGTTAAAGCCCGGAGGACGAATGGGTATTGTTTTACCTGAAGGGGTTTTGAACAATACTAATCTTCAAAAGGTGCGTGATTTTGTGCAGAGCAAAGCCAAAATTATTTTCATTACCTCGATACCTCAAGACGTATTTGTAGCTTCCGGGGCAACCGTAAAACCAAGTCTTCTATTCTTTAAAAAATTTACTGAAGAAGAGGAAGTACAATGGAAAAAGATTGCTTCGAAGGCCAAGGATGAGGTAGAGAAAAAATACCAGTCCATGATTGAAACAGAAAAAGAAAAGCTGGAAAAGGCCGAAGCAACCTATAATGAATACAATAAGCAGCTTAAAGAAATAAATGTTCTGAAAGGACACAAAAAGGGGAATATTAAGATCAATGAAGTCGAATACAAAAAGCTACAGCAGGCACTTCAGGATGCTAAGGAGCAGGTCAAGGAACTGAGAAAATCCTACAGAGAAGTTGAAAAAGCGTACAGGCTGAAAACCGAGGGGGAGATCAAACTCAAAATTAAAGAAAAGTTTGACTATGAAATACCGATTGCTGAAGTAGAAAAAGCGGGTATTAGCACCACAGGAGCAGAGATAGAAAATGAACTACTTCCATTGGCTAAAGAGTTTGAACAATACCGTAAAGCCAATGCACTTTGGCCAAACAAATTTGAAAAAATCGGATATGAAATAGCTGAAGAAAACATTTTTCGACTAGTCGCTAACGAAAGGGAAGAATTTTATGGGTAGTGCAACATCTTCAAATACGACTTACCTCCAGAAATTCCAGTTTTCCAACCTTCAAAATTGGAGTGTCCGCTATTTGTTTGAGAATGCATTTAGCTACAATGACCAATTTGAACTTATTGCAATTGGAGACTTTCTTATCCGCAACAAGGAAATTATTGAGATTCAAGATGGCGCCGAATACAGAAGGGTAACTATTAAAATCAACAATAATGGAGTTTTTCTAAGAGATACGGAAAAGGGTGAAAAAATCGGGACAAAGAGGCAATATATTGTCCGAAAAGGTCAGTTCATCTTGTCCAAAATTGATGCCCGTAATGGAGCATTTGGGTTGATACCTGATGAACTTGATGGAGCGATAGTTACCAATGATTTTCCCTCTTTTCATGTAGACAATGCCCGAATAAATACGCAATTTCTGGTGTTGATTACCACCACGAAAGAGTTTATTCGTTTTGCCCAAAGCTGTAGCAGTGGTACTACCAACCGTCAACGCATTGATGTTGATTTATTTCTTCAACAACGCATTCCACTTCCTTCTTTAGTTGAGCAGGAAAGAATTGTATTTGCGTATTTAAAGAAATTAAGACTGGCTGAAGAACAGGAAAATGAAATCAGGTTAATTGAATCAAAATTAGAGGACTATTTTCTTAAGAAGCTGGGAATAGAAAAAGCAGTTTCTAAAGAAAAAACAAGTGGACTAAATACAATAAACTTTAAAGATATTTCCATCTGGGCTATCTGGAATCTCAAAGATGCTTTCATCTCCCGAAAATATGAAAGCGTGCCATTAGGAAATATCTTAAAAATGAAAAGTGGTAGCTTTTTGCCTTCAAAAAAACAAGTAAAAGGGGATTATATTGTATATGGTGGGAATGGGATTACAGGAACTCATAACGAATATATACTTGAGGGGAAAAGAATTGTAATAGGACGTGTCGGAGAATTGTGTGGCAATGTGCATTTAGTAGAAGGGAAGTACTGGGTTACTGATAATGCCTTTATAACTGAACGGTTAGATGATGATTTTAACTATGAGTACTTGGAGATTATTTTAAACTTCCTAGACCTTAACCGTTTTAGAGTTATTTCTGCCCAGCCATCGGTTTCGCAACAAAATTTAATTAATGTTCCTGTACCTAAACCCGATATTAATGTGCAAAATGAAATAGTTCAAAGAGTTTTTGAGTTTAGAAAAACTATCAATACTCTTAAAGCTGAGGCATTGAAAAATAGAGAAAATGCCATCAAAAATTTTGAAAACGAGATTTTCCAAATCGATTAATTCATGCAACTCAAGAAACTATACATCAAAGACTACAAGATTCTCAAGGATTTCACCATTGAGTTCCCATTCGATTTTAAAAAGTATATCTCTGTATTTATCGGAGTGAATGGCTCTGGGAAATCCACTATTTTGGAGGCAATAGCCCAAATATTTAGCAGTACACTTCTACAGGAAAATGCCAGGTTCGGATTTGAGTTGGTTTACAGTATCCGACATTCAGAAATGCTTGAAAAAACCAGCACCACCTCGGCATTCCATACAGAATACCTTTGGGTTACGCTGAAAGCCGACAAGGAAGGAGATGTAATCAAAGCTGTAGTTGATAGTGCTGAAGGAAGTAACTTTTATTCGGGAGATATTACAGAAAAGAAGAAAATGGTAGTTGTTGATGCCTCGGGATCTAGGAAAGAAATAAAGACCTACTCTGTACTTCCTGATAACATCATCATCTATTACTCCGGTTTATCTGAAATCATGAAAGAGCTTTGTCAGCCTCATTTGGACAAGCTATCTGAGAGTTATAGAAAAGGAAATATTGCCAATCGGGACTTTTTTTATTTTGAGTCCGATCATTTTGGTATTATCCTCACCTCGCTGCTTTCTTTTGAATATGGGGAGATTCCAGAATTTCTCAAGGAAAAAGCCAAGATTGTTGGGATGCAGAGCATACAAATTCAGCTGCAAAAACCCGAGTGGGCAAAAGGAAAAGCCACCGACTTTTGGGGTGCACAAGGGGAAGTAAAGAACTTTCTAAAATACTTGGATGAGGATTCCGCAAGCGTGGAGAACTTACAAAATCCAGACAATTCCAAAGGAATCGGGAATATCGTTATTGAAGGTTGGCAGGATGATGTCATTAACATAACAATAGTAAGCCAGCATAAACTATTTGAAATTCGAGAGCATTTGGTGGAAGAGCGAAAACTATTTGAAATTTTAAATATCATGTTGGCCGATGGTTTATTAAAGGATATCAAGTTCTCTTTACTAAAGGAAGGCGAAGAATATCAGAGCTTTGGAATCTTAAGCGAAGGAGAGCAGCAAGCTATTATTATTAAAGGGCTTACAGAGTTGTTATCTAAAAAGAACTCACTCTTCCTTCTCGATGAGCCAGATACTTATCTACACCCTAAATGGCAAAGAAAATTTATCTCAGACATTGAGAATGTAATTGAATCCGGATATGAGGCAGAAAACTCATTTGTGATTGCAACACATTCACCGCAATTACTGAGTAATGCCAAGACCGAATTGAATTTTGTAAAAATCATTGAAGATGGTGCCTTAGTAGAAAACACGCCCCGGTACTATGGCCGAGAGATTAATACGATACTTTACGAACTAATGGGTGTCGAAGAAAGAAATAAGGTAGTTCGAGAGCTCATTAGCAAGCTCTTTACGCTCATTGAAGAAGAGGAAATAGAAGATGCTGAAAATGCCCTTAAAGAGTTACAAGAACTCATAGGACATGATGACCCTGAGTTAAAAAGAGCAGCAATTCAAATAGAATATCTAAAAGAGGACGAATGAAAAGAATTGTAAAAGGCAATGAACCGGCTTCATTAACACAACACAGAGCCTCTCAACATTCCTCCTACGCTAATCTCAATACCAATGATGTAAGGCCTTCTTTATTAGCAGAACAAGGACACCTTTGTTGTTATTGTATGAAGCGTATTCCCGAATCTCATAAATCCCCTGGATCGAAGATTGAACATTTTCTTTGCCAGGATAACCATCGACAAGAAGAGTTGAATTACAGCAATATGCTTTTGGCCTGTTTGGGAAATGAAGGAGCTCCCAAAAGACTTCAAACTTGCGATTCTTTCAAGGGTAATAGGTCATTCTCTATTAACCCATCAACCAATGGCAGAAATATTGAAGATTTGATAAATTATAAGGCAAACGGTGAAATTTATTCCACTGACGAGCAGCTAAATGCGGAACTTGATTCGGTTTTGAATTTGAACGTGCAGTCTCTAAAAAGAAATAGACAAGTAATTTATGAAGAGGTTCAACAGGATCCGTCTTGAAGGAAAAAGACAAAAAAATCAGGCGCTAAAAAGGAGATTTTTGGAAAAAGAAAAACAAAAATGGTTAGTCGAAACTGAAAATAAGCATATTGAATACTGCATGGTAGGTGTTTATGTTATTGAAAAAAAGCTAAAGAAGCTAAGTTAATGCCAACCCTTCATCGCCATACACATTGCCAAGTCGCTCATGGCAACCGCACAAACCAAAACTTGTCAAAGAGTATGACTGCCCCAACGCACCGACGAAAAGAAAGCACGGGCGTACAAAATTATATAAAAGCAATAGCGGGTGAAGTGGTAAATCGAAGGTCTGTGCATTTAAGAAACTTTTGTGGTGCCGGACAGGTAGTCACCTTGAAATCCGCTGCTGCTCTTATACTTGGCCGTTAGCAAAAGAAAAAAGGTCAAACTTAAGACCATTTGGTGAATGATGGTTTTAATCAAAACTGGAACCATCAATCCAATTTAAGAGGCTCACCTTAGCTACCCTCTTTTTTAATGGGATTCAATAACCTTCTTTTTGGATTTCTTCATAATTCCTTATGGATTCCTCGAATTTGATCAAATAGGAATGAACATATTTAAGGTTCACATACTGAACTTGAGGGAATTTCTTTTGGGATTGAAATAAAATAAACATAATCAACAGATTTAGTTGGCTTCAAAACAAATATGGCTTCATTAATAGGCCATTGCATCTCTAAAAAACAACCTCCCCATTGACAGGGAAGGTTGGTGGGGTGAAAGACCGGGTTCGAACCGGCGACCTCTGGTGCCACAAACCAGCGCTCTAACCAGCTGAGCTACAATCACCATTTATTAAACCTTCTGATACCTTGAACAGATAGGATTGCAAAGGTAATATTGTTTTTTTTCTATAACAAAAAGTTACTTAACATTTCTTGAAAATTTCAGTCTTTCGCCTTTTATCCCCTCATGGAAAGTCCCGTTTTCATAAACCAGATTTCCAGATACAATGGTATGGGTTACTTTCGAATGAAAAGTCTGGCCCTCAAAAGGAGACCAGCCGCACTTGGAAAGCACATTTTCCCGATTCACCTCCCAAGGGCTATCCAAGTCAACCAATACCAAATCTGCATGATAACCAGGTCTTAAATACCCTCTTTTTTCAATTTCAAAAAGCACGGCCACATTATGACAAGCTTTCTGCACTATATCTTCCAACTTTATTTTTCCCTGATGGTACATTTCCAATAAAGCCACAAGGGCATGCTGTACCAATGGGCCTCCTGATGGCGCATCGAGATAGGCCCGTTCTTTTTCTTCAAGGGTATGCGGGGCATGATCGGTGGCGATCACATCAATGTGCCCATCCAAAACTCCTTTTAAAATACCATCTCTGTCCTCCTTCGTCTTGATGGCGGGGTTCCACTTAATAAAATTTCCTTTTTCCTTGTAATCTTCATCCGAAAACCAAAGATGATGCACACATGCTTCTGCGGTGATCCTCTTTTCTTCCAATGGCAATTTTCTATCAAACAACCTGACTTCTTTCTCCGTACTGATATGCAATATATGAAGTTTAGTGCCGTACTTTCTGGCCAAATCCACTACCTTCTTTGAAGCATCAAAACAAGCCTGTTCCGACCTGATTTTTGGATGGTATTCGGGAGGGATATTATCTCCAAATTTCTTTCTGTATTTTTCGAGATTTTTTTTAATAATTTGGTCGTTTTCACTGTGGGTAGCGATCAATATAGGGCTATCTCTGAAAATACGCTCCAGGCTATCCATGTTATCTACCAGCATATTGCCTGTGGAGGAGCCTTGAAAAACCTTGATTCCGCAGATTTTTTCAGGATCTACTTTTTTTATTTCCTCAATATTCTCATTGGTTGCACCCAGATAAAAAGAATAATTGGCCAGTGATTGCCGGGAAGCAATTTGGTATTTATCCTCAAGGAGTTTCAGGTTGATAGCCTGTGGCTGGGTGTTGGGCATTTCCATATAGCTGGTGATTCCTCCGGCTACTGCCGCCTTGCTTTCGGTATAAATATCTGCTTTGTGGGTGAGTCCCGGCTCCCGGAAATGAACCTGATCATCGATTAAGCCCGGAAATAGGTATTTTCCAGCCGCATCTATATCAATATCCGCTTTATGTTCAGAAAGATTACCCCCGATCATGAATATCAGTCCCTCCTTTATATACAGGTCTCCACGCATTATCTTGCCTTCATTTACTATATTTGCATTACGGATCAATATTCGCTTCATAACTTCTGTATTAAATGGGGCTTTAATTCAAATTACCATATTTTAATTCCCTAAAATTATAAAATCATGTCCGATAGCCGGCAAAGTTTTTCAAATTTTAATCTCAACAATCAATTATTAAATGCGGTAAAGGAAATTGGATATGAAAAACCCACCCCTATTCAGGAGAAAGCCATTCCCCTGGCCTTAGCGGGACATGATATTTTAGGGATTGCCCAGACAGGAACCGGCAAGACAGCAGCTTATTTACTTCCGCTGTTGTATAAGGTAAAGTATGCCCAAGGTAAACACCCTAGAGCCCTTATCCTGGCACCCACAAGGGAGTTGGTAATGCAAATTGAAGAGGCCATGGTGGCCTTTGGTAAGTATACGGACCTCAGGTATGCCTGTTTGTTTGGGGGATTGGGTCCAAAACCACAAATAGAAAAATTACAGGCAGGCGTGGACATTATCATCGCTACCCCGGGAAGATTTCTGGATCTGTACCAAAGGGGTGAATTGTTTCCAAGAGACATTAAAACCATGATTCTGGACGAAGCCGATAAAATGTTGGATATGGGCTTCTTGCCACAGATCAGGGCTGTCCTTGAAATCATACCCGTCAAGCGGCAAAACCTACTTTTTTCTGCCACTTTCAATGAAAGGGTTGAAAACCTTTCCTATGACTTTTTGGAATTTCCTGAAAGGATTGAAATCTCCCTTCAAGCCACCACCGCAGAGACCGTTCATCAGGTGAAATACATGGTCCCCAACATAAAAACCAAGTTAAGTCTTTTGGAAAAGTTGGTCAAGGGAAATCTTTTCCAAAGGGGGATTGTTTTCACCAAATCCCGGAAAAATGCAGAATCTGTATTTCATTACCTGGAGAAAAAACAACCGGGCTCCATTAGGGTCATTCATGCCAATAAAGGACAGAATACCAGAATCAACAGTATGGAGGAGTTCAAAAAAGGCAATGTGAAAATTTTGGTCGCTACAGATGTTGCAGCCAGGGGACTCGACATCAGCATGGTCAGCCATGTCATCAATTTTGATGTTCCCTTGATCTATGAGGATTATGTGCACCGGATAGGCAGAACAGGAAGGGCAGAAAACAAAGGAAAAGCCATAACTTTTATCAATCCAGCAGAGGAATTTCACTTTGACAAAATTGAAGCCATTATCAGGATGAAAGTGGATGGCCTGAATATACCTGAGGACATTACAATTTCCGAAACCCCATTCGCTGAAAAGCAGGGTTATGAAAGGGAGATTGACAGCCAGAAAAAAGGAGCTGATCCAACTTTTAAAGGCGCTTTTCACGAAAAAAAATCCCTTCCCAAGACCATGCCTGAAAAAGAAATAAAAAGAGGAAATAAAAATTCCAAAGCCAAGAGAAACCGCAACCAGATGAAATCGAGGGGAAAGTGGAAATAAACTGAGTGGCTTTCAGGCAGGGCCTTCATTCATTCTTAGAGAAAACCGGGAGATTTGTCCCACCCTAAACATTCAAAATGGACTGGATCAAAGATTGTTCCTAATTTCTTTATCATACAAGGCAATGGCATCATTAATGATGCGATGTGCCTCTACTTTTCCTAAGAAATCTTCTACTTTGACCTCCTTATTTTCAAGTTTTTTGTAGTCCTCAAAGAATCGATGGGTCTCTTTCATTAAATGAGGGGGTAATTCGGAAATTTCATGAATATAGTTGACAGATTGATCATCTGCGGCTACCGCAATGATTTTATCATCAGCTTCTCCACCATCAATCATCCTCATAACCCCGATCACTTTGGCCTTTACCAAAGTCATGGAAGGAATATCAATCTGAGAAATGATCAATATGTCCAAAGGATCATGATCTTCACAATATGTCTGAGGAATAAATCCATAATTGGCGGGATAATGCACCGCAGAAAACAACACCCGGTCCAACAGCAACATCCCGGACTTTTTATCCAATTCATATTTACCTTTGCTGCCTTTAGGGATTTCAATAATTCCTGTTACATATTCCGGAGAGCCCTCTCCAATACTCACATCATGCCAAGGATTTTTCATATAAAAATTTTATTTGTCTAAATGGGCCTGCAAATTACGCTCATTTTTGCTGGCAACAAAGCCAGGATTTATTATTTTAAAAAGGCGGAATAAAAAAATAAAACCGGAATGAACCTCAAGAAAACCATGATGGAACTTCGGGATTAAAACCAATAAATTGAAAAGACCTGGCCTTATTGAATCAAACCATCACAGGTTAAGGTCGGGTAGATTTACTGTAATTACAGTCCCAGAACCAAGATCAGAATTCAAAAAAACATTACCTTGCAATTGTTCCACAGATTCCTTTACCATATATAAGCCAAGCCCGGATCCAACATTTCTTTGGGTGGCTCTGTGAAACAAATTAAAAACCTCATTGCGGTGCTTTTCCTCTATCCCAATTCCATTATCGGAAATTTCTATTTTGGCCTCATTTTCCAAGACCTTTATTTTAATGCGAATATTTTTCTCCCCCGCTTCTTTTTGAAATTTGTAGGCATTGCTGAATAAGTTGTTTAAAATTACTCTTATTTTGGATTCATCGGAATTAAAGGGTCTATCCTGTATAATATCTACTTCTATCCTAACATCATTTAGGTTCCACTTTTTGCCATAATCTACCAGTAACAAATCAAATATTTCCTTGAAATCAATGGATACAATTTTGTTTTCAATTTTAGTAGATCGGTAAAAGTCCAGCATTTTATAAATAAAATCATCCAACTTTAATGTAGCGGAATCAATCATTTCGAAATATTCCAGGATCTCTGGATTTTTGATCTCCATTTTAGCCAATTTGGAAATTCCTGAAATGCTCATTAAAGGTCCCCTCAATTCATGAGAAAGGCTATAAACAAATTGATTCATTTCAGTGTGAAGTTTCTGAAGCCTATTGTTCTTTTCTTTAAGTTCTTGTCTGGCATAAAAGATTTCAGCACCGTTGATAATGGCATTTTTTATTTGTTCAAGGTTCCAGGGTTTATCAATAAAACGGTACACCTCACCCCTATTAATGGCATCGATGACACTGGCTATATCTGAATACCCGGTCAGTAACATTCGGATGGGATCAGGTTTAATTTCAACCAACTTTTCAAAAAACTCAACTCCCGTCATTCCAGGCATTCTTTGGTCGGCAATAACTACCTGAAACTCCCTTTCACTGGCAATTCTGAGTCCCTCCTCTGCATCCAGGGCAGTATAAACATTAAACTCTCTCCTCAATGCCGCCTTAAATGATTTGAGGTTATTGTCCTCATCATCAATATACAACACGTTGATTTTTTTCATCATCCTAA
>JBBDSB010000426.1:0-5251 GCA_040905205.1 Cyclobacteriaceae bacterium | reverse complement strand
GCAAATCAATAGGATAAAAAGAATAAGACAATGAATCCTCAAATACTTTTCCGGAAACGTAATCTTCATGCGTGATTTTATATAGTCCGTCTATCCTGTAAGTCTCGCGAACGGCTGTTTCAGTCTGAGCATCCATTAATTTTAATTTTTCACATCCTGGGAATAATCTTAATGTTCTGATGACATTCAAAAGAGAGGCTCTGCCCTCAATGTTAGCCTTTGTATGTAGCTCCGCCGTTGATGAGTCAGCACCATGCACATATACATAATTATAGGGCACAGTAGGAGGGAAATTGTTAACGGATGATTCAACTTTCACCTCATCATTGATGAGCATATTTTGCCTGAGCCTGCCATGATATTCCTTTGGGATTTTGGAAAGGTCAAGGGATTCAAAATCATAGCCCCCAATCCTGAATATAAAGGATCCTGGTTGCGTATCTTCCTCCTTCAATAAGGTAAATCCCGCTATTGATGCGGCGGCGGCATTACCAGAACAATCAATGATCTGGTCACAGATAATTTCATTGGTAATCCCTTTTCCAACTGTTTTTACAGTCCATTTCCCTTTATTGAAAGCAATTTCTGAAGGCGTTTCATAGTAGTGAATATCAACACCTGCTTCAATACACTTTTCCTCCGACAGCATGGCATAAAGGGATCCGTTTACTGTTACCTGATGCCTCCAGTGGCGAATCGTGGTATTATTGGGTATAATGGAGAAGTTGGGCAATATATCATCGTTTAGTTTCACCGCATCCATCACCAGTTCCCATCCTATTCCTCCGATGATCTGCTTCCCCCAGGCATGGAAAATCCCTGGGAAAGATACACCCCCGGTGGTAGTTGTTCCCCCCAGTTGACTACCACTTTCAATCAGGGTGGTTTTGGCCCCTGCCCTACCTGCCTGAATGGCCGCGACTACCCCAGCTGTCCCTCCTCCTACAATCAAAATATTGGTTTCGATTTTTCGCTTGCGGATTTTATAGGGCTCTTTCAGAATATCCCCTTTAGAAAGGTGGGGGGCGGTAAGTCCTACTGAAATTGCTCCCATCCTGGCAATCATTGTTCTTCTTTTCATCTTCAATATTTTTTGTGGATCAGACCTACCAGGTTTTCAAAAACCTGGTAGGTCTTTAATAACTAATACCCCGGGTTCTGATCTGTATTTGGATCAATGGCATCGTTGAAATTGATTTCTTGCAAAGGAATTGGCCATAAATAATGTGCCTCCGCAATCATAGTCCCAAAATTGCCCAATTGGTCTGTTTTCCCTTAAAATGGTTACATTGTCTCCAACTACCAAAAGAAATTGAGCCTGAATTATTGAATTGCGGGTGATGCTGAATGTTGCTATTCCAATAATTTATCTTGTGTATGTATTGATTTAATGCTTGTCATAAATTTCAAACCAATTTTCAATATTGTTTATATAGTTGTAATAGGGCATACATAAAATCAGGACCTCCCGTTATCGCCTCATAATGGGCATGTTGATTGGTGGCCATTGGAAGTGGATTTCCATCTGAAAGAAATAAATCTATTCCTTTCCATGCAAAGTGTTCGGCACGTTTGAGAAACTTCTCCTCACCTGTTAATTGAAAGGAGTTGATCATGAGCTCTACCACATTGGCAAATGCATCTGGTTTTTGTAGTTCATCATTCTGGGTAGATACCGAAAGATATTGTTCTCCAGCCGAAATAATCAGCTTTTTATACTGATCTGCGAGTTGAGGATGGCTTCTTTTAAGTTGCTTATATCTGGAAAACAATAAATTGCCCAAATCAGCATGAGTAGAATAACCGTATCCCGTTGCCCAAACCGCTGTATAGGGGATATTCATGGATCGGTGGCGTGGTTCACCCGTTTTGGCATGAAGGGTAACAGTAAAACCACCCCCATCATTAATATGATGCTTTGTTCTATGGAAATCCAAATCTTGTTGAATGGCCAATTCCTCCATTCGCATCGCCAGCTTTTCATTGAACGGTTTGATTTGATCTGCCGCATCCCACAGACACCTTGCCATCTCAAGGTTATTGCTCAACCATACGACGTTGATGTGATCACCTTGTTCTGCCCTCCCAGCTATCAGGTAACCGGATTCAGCTATTTTCATATTGTCTTCCATACGGCCCACTACAGTGGAAATGGCATTAATCAAGTCACTTCTTCTCCTTTTCTCTTTGTTTTCCTCTCGAACATAAGCATCAGCCCAGGTTAAAATCATCTGCCCGGCATATCGGGGAAATTCAAATCCCTGATACGTCTCCCGGCTTGACCAACGGGCATGCCTGGAATAATCACCGGTCTCCTTGCTGTCGATCTGATTGTCCCATAAACCCAATGCAAAACGCCAGCTGGCTTCAGGAGCCAACCTATAACATTGATCCCAGAATGGCCACTCCCCATTGACCTCATGAATGTCTCTTCCCCCGTAAGATTCTTTGCGGAAATCCCAAAAAAGGTGCTCCCCCCAAGCCATTAATCCGGTTTCAGGACTTTGGCAATTATCAAAGAAATATTGCAATGCTTTATCTGCCTCCCCGGCATATTTCTCATCACCGGTGATGCTGGTCAATTGATACAGGATAGTATACAGGGATCGATCCTCTTGAGGATTCGCACCTCCCGATGAACGGTCATTTTCACGAACACCCGGAATATTTCCAAAACTTTCTGCTGTGCCAAGTGTCATTCCCGATCTGTCCAATGCTGCTGCAAAGAGCGGCGAATGCTCATCACCATAGGTGTCCCGGCCCTTTTCCAGCATGGTATCGGCATATGCCTTCACTATTTCCAATAACTCAACCTTTTCTTTATCTTCATTGGAATCAGACGAATAAAAACCCATGGTAAGCATTCCCATGAATAAAATCAAATATCGCTTCATATCAATTGCTCTATTTAAAATATTGCACATTATTTATTTTATGGATTAATTTATTAATATTTTGGGAATAATACACATTTTACTGGTATATATAGCACCTCTCCCTGGATTATATTCAGGATTTTATCAATTATAACATACCTACATTCAGCCAAAATTTTAAATTTCTTTATTTGAATTAGGCACTTATCCAATAATAAAAGACAGTCTATATTTTCAGGAAAGACCTATTTAATGGAAAAAGGGTATAAGTCTCTCTCCCTATTTGAATTTTAAAAGAGGTTTGCCGTTAATCAGTCATTTAATAGGTATTTGGTAGCTATGTATTTCTGATCAATTGCCTACTGCTTTAGCTGTAGGCAATATGGGGTTTGTCAGCATCATTGGCTTTAGCCAAATCATTTGTCCTTAGATGGCTCAAATCCAAATTTCATAATAAACTCCTCATACTTCCTGGAATATTTTTCACCTATGATGCGCTTCTTGATTTTTCAGGGCAAATCAAATCCAATAAATCATTTGAAATTTTTGCTTTCCGAATCCAATTAAAGAACATATGCCCTTACATTTCCTCAATTTTGGCTAAAGCCGGGGTTTTTGGAATGCTATTTTTTGGAATGGGCTAAAGCCGCATTCCTATTGAAGGGGTTTTGGTATTGATTGATGGGCTATAATATGGTTACAATTTTAGAGGATCAATTTCCTTGCATCAATTGCGACCGTCTAGGCACTTATTAAAGTGAACAAAAAGGAATGTACAACAAAACAAAAAAATCACATGCATCTCCTAGGTTCTTCTAGAACTCAATATCATTTAATTGCTATTGAGTTATTGGCTAACAGCCTAATTCAATTCTTTATTTTTTCAATATCCGAATTTCCATTTTCTTTCATGTGTTTATAATTTTTTTTTGAATGGTCAGAACTTGCCCCGTACCAAAGGTCGGGGTGGAATCTCGCACCTGCCGGCAGGCAGGCAGGTGCTTGATAATCATCTCTCCGTGTGACGTTCTCGTCATGCTCGATTTCATCAGACATTTTTAAAATTTAAATTTTAGTAATAAATAGGCTTGCCTTGACCCTGAATGAGCAGAATTAAATCCTACCATATCTCCATTTGGACTCCACCTGGAATGTATATCACAGCGCCAATGGCTTTTGAACGCTTCGGGTGAGACAAATTGGCCCAGGGCCAGAACTGCATTGGTATTCATATCCATTAGGTAAATTTTTTGTTCCCTTAAAGCATTTTCTCTCGGATAGGTATCCGTTATCATCCAATTGCCATCAGGGGAAAATGTTCCATGACCGTCATAGTCCAACAGGCCGTTTCCAAGTCGCGGTAATTTTTTTGGCCAACAGAAAACAAGACATGGGAATATTGCCTGCCATCAAATTCACTGGTCACCATTAATTGATCTCCGCTAAGCCAATCAAAATGAGACCCGCCCCAACCATCGGGAAAACACCTTTGAATTTCCAAACCATCTGTATTGACAGTAAACGAGCTTGTATTTCTTTGGGGAGTAGCCCTCGCCAACCAAAATATTTTTGATCCCTCCCGACTGAATAAGGTATGGTTAAAATATTCGATCCCTTCCTGTGGAACCTTGGGAACCTGATTTTTGATATCAGCTATAGAGACAATAAGTTTTGCATCACCTGTCTCTAAATTAATTAAAAAAATGCCTTCATCTTTTGGAAATTGAACCTGGGCTTTATTATCCTGCCCTTCACCACCATACCCATAATCCTTACGAGTGATCCGCAAACGTGCAAAGTTTATACTTACCGCTTTTTTCCCATCAGGTGAAACCGCACTGATAGGGTAAGGAATGGTTTTCAGTTCCTCTTTCGTATGTACATTCATGATAATGGAAACAAATTTTCCTTCCCTAAGGTCATTGTAGATAATCAGGGAATCCGGAGATGTGCCAAGCCAGTGGGCCATGCATCCCTGCTGGAAATTCCATGCCCGGGTAGTCGTTAAATGAATAAATTCCCGTGTTTCCAAATTAACCATACCTAAAACCGCAGGATCATTTTCCGTGGGTAACCTGAATTTAATATCAGTTTCCAATACGGTAGCAAATTTTTGGTTTTTACTGAAAGAATTGATCCCATAATAACTGGCAAATAAATGTTCTTTTTCATTGTCAATCAACAGAATGGGTTCGGATACTTCAGGAAAAACAACCTGATTTTCTACTACCTTATTTTGGGCTATACTTAACTGGTAATAAATGGATAATAAAACTGTAAGTAAAGAAATTAAATGGATTTTCTTGATTGAGTTCCCTGGTGTTTTGAGCACTGAAAAACCCTTTGTCGGCAATATAGATCACATCCTTTACATT
>JBBDSB010000425.1:0-5269 GCA_040905205.1 Cyclobacteriaceae bacterium | reverse complement strand
TATAAATTTTCCCCCTTTCTTCCACCTCCATAAAAATCAAGTTTAGGAGCGGCCACCGGCAGATAAACAAGACCTCTTTCTTTATCCAGGCTCGTACCAGCCCATACATTTGCGCCGCCAATGTTTAACCAGGAATCTGGTTCCCAGGTTTCATAACCCGGCTCACCGGGTTGAGGAATAGTGTGAAACGTCCATTTTAACTCCCCTGTCCGGATGTCATATGCTCTGACATGACCCGGTGGTGCATTGTATGTTTCACCCACTGAAGATCCCTGGATCAGCAAATCCTGATAAACCGTCCCGGGACTCGTGGAACGAACCGACAATTTGCTTGCATCTCTACCAAGACCTTCATTTAAACTTACTTTTCCCTCCTTTCCAAACTCTTTGATGATTTTACCGTTGTTTGCATTCAATGCATATATAAAACTTCCTGCACTAAATAGAATCCGTTTATCATCCTCATCTTCCCAATAGGCTACACCGCGGCTTAATCCCCTGCGATTTTCACCTTCGAAAGGATCAAACATCCATATCTCATCCCCGGTAACTGCATCTAGTGCATACACTTTCATTTTTGAGGAAATAACGTACATGACGTGGTCAATTACGATAGGATTAACTTGCATAGTACCCGGTTCACCGGTTTCAAATGTCCAGGCTACTTCCAGTTGATCCACATTTTCCTTATTGATTTGATCAAGCGACGAGTATCCTGTTCTCCCATCATCACCCTGATAAGACTCCCACGTACTAAATTGTGAATTGTCAGAAGAGTTACAAGCATAACAGAAAAAAATCATCAAAAAGAATATCACGTTCTTATAACCAACCCATTTTAAATACATATATATTTTCATCTATTAGTTAAATTTTTTAAAGACTAGCCGCTTTTCTGAGTTGCTCTAATTCTCGTAATAACTCATCTACAACCTCTGGGTTGGCCTCATAAAGATTTCGGGACTCCTCTGGATCTTCCGCTAGATTATAAAGTTGTGGTTCTTTTAAATCCCCAAATTGTCCCAATCTTTCCTTTGGCAAGGAAGAAGGAAGTGTGTCATCAATATATTTCCATTCCCCTTTTCGTATGGCTTGCCGGCCGTTGACATTAGCCGTAACCATCGTTGTTCGTTGAGTATGCCCTGATTGGCTCAAAACAGCCAGAAAGCTATAACTGTCCGGTGCAGCCTCCCCAGGTGAAGGTACTTCTCCATCGGTAATTTCTGCTACAGTAGCAAAAATATCCACTATATTAATCATCTCATCAGAAACACTCCCTTCCTCAACTACTCCAGGCCATTTAACGATGAAAGGCACCCGGGTTCCCCCTTCAAAAGCGGTGTGTTTGTCTCCTCTTAAGGCCCCGTTTATTTTTAACCCTGCGTGAACAGCCTGTATTTCTGGCGACGATGTATAATCATGAACAAAGCGAGGGTCGTTCTCAAAAGGTATCTGTCCGCCGTTATCGCTAGTGAAGATAACCAATGTATTTTCACTAACACCCATATAATCCAGCGTTGCTAATATTCTTCCAACACTAAGATCTAAATCCTGGATAAAGTCTCCATAAGGGCCCGCATCACTCAGGCCTCTCATTTCATCTGAGGGAGTAATGGGAATATGAACAGCTACCGGTGTATAGTAGAGAAAGAAAGGTTCCTTCTTGTTTTGTCTTTTCAGCCATTCTACAGCTTTATCTGTTAGCGTACCCATTACATTTTTATTCACACGCTGGGGAGCATCAATACCAAAATATTGTGGTCCATAGTAGGACCGGCTAAAGGGTTGAACTTTATCACTTCTCAGGCCATAAACATATTCATTTTCAACATACACCCCAGTTATATCCCCATGGTTTTGGGGTACATCAAAATGATAATTAAATCCTAGCTGAAGTGGTCCGGGAGTTAGTTTCTTGGTGTAATCGGGTGAACTATTTGTATAGCCTAAGTGCCATTTACCTATAGCGGCAGAATTGTACCCACGGGTTTGAAGCAAGCCTGAAAGCGTTGATTTATCCGGATCAATCAACAGTGGGCTTGTAACACCAGTAACACCATATTTTAGTGAACTACGCCACGGATATTCTCCTGTAAGAAGGCTATATCGCGTAGGAGTACAAACCGACGAAGGTGTACTGGCATCGGTAAATCGCATCCCCTCATCAGCAATCTTATCGATATGTGGAGTTCGTATCAATTCTTTACTGGCCCCGTAAGAATTCACACTGCCGTATCCAAAATCATCGGCCAAAATCACTATAATGTTTGGGCTATCTTGTCTATTGTTATTCTGAGAATACGTATCACAATATATCATGATAAATAGTAGCAAAAACAGATAAAAAGAAATATTTTTGATGGTTAAAAACCAAAAAATATTTTTTGGATAAAACATAGTTATATCAGTTTTTTAAAATATTTTTGTGGCTGATCTGTTTTTTGGTTTGCTTCAATTCCCGTAGTAGACGATGTAAATAATTTGAATCCTTGAATCATTTTTTATGGTATTGTATACTTTTATTTAATAATTCTTTTATCCATTATTATTTATACAAAAACATGCACGCTTTTACGCATAGTATATATCAGTGTATAAATAAAACCTGATTCATGAATGAGATCCCCTGCCCTAATTCTATTTAAGGAGTAATCGGTGTTCCATCGAACATACGAACCCGGCCAAAACCAGCAAATTGTTCTGCGATAGGCCATTTTGCAGCTTCTTCTTCGTCAATATCGACGCCAAATCCAGGGGCTTCATTTACGTAGATATATCCATCTTCTATTCTAGGAGTTCCTGGAAATATTTCACGCAATATGTCTTTGGTATTAAAACTAATCGACATTTCCTGAAGGCCAAAATTCCATATCGCCAGATCAGCATGACATTGAGCAGCCAGCCCTACAGGAGAGGTATCACCCGCTCCATGCCAGTTCGTTCTAACATTAAAAATTTCACCTAACCGGGCTACCTTCATGGCAGGTGTTAATCCTCCTATATGTGAAAAATGATGCTTAACAAAATCGATCCACCGCTCTGACATCGGACGAACCCATTCAGCTGGATTTGTAAATTGTTCCCCCAAAAGAAGTGGCACTGAGGTCTGTTCTCTGAATTGCTCAAAATAATCTGCATTTTCAAGGGAACATGCATCTTCAATAAAGAAAGGACGATACTGCTCAAGTTCCTTACAGAGTCTAATTGCATCTGGGGGTTGAAGACGTGAATGTATATCATGCAAAAGTTCAACCCTGTCACCACAGGCAAGCCGAACAGCTTCAAACATTTTAGGGACATCCCTCATTTTCGTGTATTGATCCATAAAATTATCTGACTCATGTCCAAACCCGGCTTCTTTAAAATCCGGCTCAATTCCGGCCACACCAGTATAACCACCCAATTGTATTCGGACATATCGATATCCGGCTTCTATAGCAGCCTGGGCACTTTCTACTGCTTCTTCAATACTATTGCCCCCAGAGTGAGAGTAAGTATTTAAGGCAAAACGAACTTTTCCTCCTAAAAGCTCATAAACCGGCATATTTGCACGCTTGCCTTTGATATCCCAAAGGGCCATGTCGATCCCGCTTATGGCACAATTTTGAACAGGTCCATCCTTCCAGTAAGCGCTCTGGTATGCCATTTGCCACATGTCTTCAATATTGTTCACATTTTTTCCCACACAAAAATCATGAAGATAATCATCGATAACTGTCACAACTGCATGTTGGCGTTGCGTAAATGTAGCACACCCAAGACCATACAGACCGGGTTCACTTGTTTCAACCTTCACCACACATAAATTGGGGCCAGAACCTCCAGGCCGTACGGGAATAGCTTTAACATTTGTTATTTTAAGATCCGGCAGACCATTTGTTGCCTTTGAAAATTTAGACCTTGTTGCATCTTCTTTAATTTTCATATTTTTAAATGCATCCATACTTTCAAATGCATCAACCGTGTGTGTTCTTGAATTTTCAGGAGTCATAATAGATAGTTAAAAAAAGTGAATATTTTGTCTGGTTATTCCATTCAAAGTTACGGCCTGACAGGGGTTCCATCAGATTTTCGTATTTGCGTCCAGTTGTTTAAATTTTTCTCGGGTAAAGGGTATTTAGCCGCTTCCTCTTCAATTATATCCACACCCAGACCCGGTGCTTCATTGATATGAATATATCCATTCTCTATTTTTGGTGACCCTGGAAATATCGAACGTATTCTATCACTCATCACACTACTATACGTCATTTCTTGTATACCAAAATTCCAAATCGCTAAATCAACATGACAATTGGCTGCATGTCCAACCGGAGAATTATCACCCGCACCGTGCCAATTGGTCCTGACGTTAAACACTTCGCCTAATCGTGCTACTTTCATTGCAGGAGTAATACCCCCAATTTTCGGAATATGATGCTTTACAAAATCAACATTCCTCCCGGACATTGGACGAACCCATTCATGAAGGTTTGAAAAGTTTTCTCCAATCAAAATAGGTGCCGTTGAATGTTGCCTTATCAATTTTAAGTAATCAACATTTTGAACCGACACAGGATCTTCAATATAATAAGGACGGTATTGTTCAAGTTGCTTGCAGAGATTCACCGCATCAATTGGCTGTATCCTGGAGTGTACATCATGACACAGTTCAACTCTGTCACCAGCTGCCAGACGGACAGCTTCAAATAATTTTGGAACCCCTTTTAAATATGCATAGTGATCCATAAAATTATCCCGTTCCAGTCCAAACCCGGCTTTTTTAAAATCCGGTTCTATTTCAGCAACACCACTATAGCCACCTGCCTGAAGTCTACAATAACGAAAACCCGCCTCCATATCTCTTTGAACATTTTCAACCGTTTCTTCTATACTTCTACCCCCTGAATGTGCATATGTTGATAAGGCAAATCGCATTTTACCTCCCAACAATTCATAGACCGGCATATTTGCTCGTTTGCCTTTAATGTCCCAAAGAGCCATGTCTATTCCACTCAATGCGCTGTTAAGAACCGGACCGTTCCTCCAATATGAACTTGTATAAGCCATCTGCCACATGTCATTAATATTGTTGACACTTCTGCCCACACAATAATCATGAAGGTATTTTTCTATCGCCGTAATGGTGGCTTTTGGCCTCTGTACAAAAGAAGCATCGCCAAGCCCATAGAGTCCGGGTTCACTTGTTTCAACTTTAACAACTACCAAGTTTCCGCTAGGTATAGCCTTGACATTCGTAATTTTTAAGTCCGGCAAACCATTCGTAGCC
>JBBDSB010000424.1:0-5322 GCA_040905205.1 Cyclobacteriaceae bacterium | reverse complement strand
ATGGTTGTTTCTGGCCCAGGTAGTGATGGCAGGGGTTTCCCAGTTTCTGTTTGGGTTCTCCAACAGGGGATGAATACTTTTAGCTTCGATGTTTTGAGGTTGAGGAAGTCTTGCCAGGTCCGTCAATGTTGGATAAATCGAAAACAATTCTACCGGGGCATCCACCTTCTGGTCTTTTGGAATACCGGGTCCGGCAAAAATCAAAGGGGAAATGGTGGCCCTGTTCCAAAGTGCCACTTTGGCAAAGGTGCCTTTTTCTCCCAGCCGGTACCCGTGGTCGGACCAGATCACAACTATAGTGTTTTCCGCATGAGGGCTGTTTTCCAAGGCATTCAGCACCTCACCGACATAATGATCTACAAATGATACACAAGCCAGATAGGCATGAAGTATATTTTTCCATTGCCGGTTTTCTATGGCCCACCCCGTGGTAGGCATCATAGGCAAATCGTCAATTTCCAATGCAATTTTGGGCAGGTCATCCCTATCATTTTCAAGGTATGGGGGGTAATGAATTTTTGCCGTATCGTACAGGTCAAACCATTTTTGAGGCACGTGCCAGGGCACATGAGGACGAAGGAAACCCACTGAGAGGAAAAAAGGCTGATCATAGCTTTTATTGATCCTTTCTATGGCCCATTTTGCTGAGCGGTAATCCGGCATCTGATCGTCCCGTTCGGGGAAGCCACCCCAGTCCGTGGAAGTGCCTTCTTTATCCCAGTGGAAACTTTGAGCCGGTGCCGGGCCAAAACCTCTTTCCCTGCCACCACTTTCATCCAATAATCCATCAGGAGCATGGTGGTGGAAAATTTTACCTACCCCCATGGTATGGTATCCAGCTTCCTTAAAATATTGGTGCAGGAAGGTGGCCTTTTGGGTGGCTTCGTTGGTTTCCTTGATTTGATTGTCCTGTATAAAACCATAAATCCCGGTGGTGGAAGGCCTCAACCCGGTCATAATGGCCATTCTGGAGGGACTGCACATGGGTGCCTGGCATTGGGCATTTGAAAACAAGACCCCTCGGGAAATCAGCCGGTCCAGGTTGGGTGTAATGGCATCAGGATGACCCATCCCTCCGATAAAATCGTTGAGATCATCCACGGAAATCATCAGGATATTGGGTGGCGGGGATTCCTGCGCCTTTAGGGCACCATTAAATCCTATAAAGATTAAAAGGAAACAGGATAATATTGCATAGTAATCTTTCATTTTAATCAATATTTTTAGCTGAGAAGAAAGTAAAAAAGGCCTTCTTGAGCTTCCCTTTAATTCTGACAAACAGCCCGCTTACATTTTTTTCTTCCGTCGGGCTCTTGTGACATTTTTACACATCAAATCTTTACCTTAATGACTTTCTCTGATTTTTTACCTGTTGAACTAATGCCGTTTATTTCTTTGACATTTTGTCCTTCTCCTACAAGCATAGTATAAGTGCCATTCTTGTAAACTTTCGGCTGATAACTCGACCCTTTTACCCTTAAAACATTAATGAGCTCCTTATTTTCCTCGTCGATAATCTTTACAACCTGTCCAGGTCGGTCAATCTCCAGAAGGGGCAAACTAGCTAGAGGAATTCTTCCATCGTTATCCGTTTGCGAAATAGTTAATGGCCAACCGGGAAACTGATCGTACGCTGTTGGCTTATCCTTGTCTGCAAGGAAGCGAAAGGCTTCCATTTTAATTGTTCTTTCCTGCGTATTGAAAGTAATCAGCCCAAATCCGGAAGATTTGCTTTGGGCTTGTTTGTACCGGTTGTCCTTGGAAAATTCGTCTTCCGGATTCCCAACGGCATAAATATAGTGGATGTTTCCAAAGACATCCTTATATGATCCGGTATTGGGTAAGCCATGAGAAGGTCTGTCTGTATAGGGTAAATTTAACTTGTCCGGTTGTCCCCACCGGGGATATCCCGTGGATATGGCAGGGGTACAAAAAGACCAACCAGCATCCCGGCCTTCATCCAGACTGTACTGAACCAAAAATGGAAGGTGCTGATCGCCATTGATATGGAAGGAAAATCCTTTTCGGATAAGTCTTAGTACATCATCCCGCTTACGTTTTGGCCATCCTCCTGAATCCATATCTCCATGTAAAAACATCTTTGTATTACCATGATGGGTAGCGGGATTGGAGAAAATGGTTTGGGATAACAGTACCTTCATTTCTGCCCCCTTCCAGTCATTGATCCAATGCCCTAGGAATTCCATCTGCGGGTCACCCAATAATTTCAGATGAGGAGATTCCAATTCATTTTCGCTTAAAGGTTCTTTGATATGATCAATCCGTCCCTCCCCACCACGTATCCTATCCGGCCCTGATTTAAACATCCGGTCACTAATTACCGCAAAACTAACCCTTCCATAAAGCACATCAGTGTACCATGTCCTAATACCCGATTTCAATGGATCAGGATGATAGGGGGCAGGCATGTGTCCACACTGGGTTTGGGCAACCACATTGACCATTTTTGGTGTCTGAACATACCCTCCATGGGCGTCCTTTTTTGATTTCTCCCATTCATCAAAAGAGATTTTTTTCCCTCCTTCGCCCCATAGATTTCCCTGAAAAACATCATGATCATCAGGAGTGCAGATGGTGGGCCTATCCCGCATAATATGACCAAACGCCCAGCCAAACATATACCATTTGCCGAGATAACTCAAGATGGCATCCTGTTCCGGTTGCCTTTTGATTGGATAACCTCCGTTCCCTTCATACAGCTGGTCCCCCGAGAAATACAACAAATCAGGATCATGCTTCATCAGATTCCTTACCAGAGGACCGTAGGGATAACCATTAGCATGCTGACAGGTCAATCCGCCAAATTTCAAGGGCCTACCACCTGGTTCTTTCCGTATAGTTCCATTGTAAGAATATCTTGTGCCCTGATTATTATAGATCAACTGATATGGAACCTCAATTTCTGAATTCCAATTGTCAATTTGGAAATGAGCCACACAGGCCGAATCATCAATTTTTTGGGTTAAAACTTTTTGCCAGCCTCCCTTTTTCTTAAAATACAATTCAAGATCCTTATTGTCATCTACACCTAAGGGAGGCATTTGCGCCGCGATCCGGACCGTTTCTTTTGAAAGCGTATACATTGCCCATAAAATGGGACCAAAACTATTCTTTGGCCTGCGACCGATTTTTGACCCGGATATCTTAATATTTCTGAACCAAAATGGCCTCCCCTCTTTCTGCTCCAAATTATTTACCAAAGCCACCAAACCTGGGATATCCTTATCCCTCTGATAAGTCACCTCCGTGACATTCCCATCCTTACTCTGGCATGATAAAGTCAGATGGGTGGAATGGTTCTCCCTTTTTCCATTTATTTTCAATGTGAAAGCCGAAAAATCAAAGTTTTCCGGGAGTGGTGTGGATTGATCCTCAATAAATAAAAACCCTTTGGTTGAAACACCGGCATTTATCCCGGTACCAAAATAACATGCTGATTTTACATCAGGATCCAAGTCATCTTTTATTCCAATAGAAAATCCTGCCGAACCGTTTTTCTTAGGTCCTATTTCTCCTTGCATCAAACCTAATTCAACGGCAACTACCATTTCACCATTGCCCTCATTAATTACAGTGGTGAGCAGATTTACGCGGGAAAATTTTTCCACCCCTACAAATTCCAACCTTTCATCTTTAACCCTCCAGTCTTCCATGGGTATTGCCCAATACTTTTCACCTATCCAAACACGGTCATTTACATCTCCAAAGTCATCATCAAATTCTGTCTCTGGAAGTTTTTTATTAAAGGACCTCTTTTTACCGATTAGTGATGACGGAAATCCTGATAAGGCAAATGATATGGAGGCCAAGCTTAAACTTAATTTTTTAAAAAACCTCCTTCTGTAATTGAGACCCATTGGTTTAAATTTTTTATGTTTAAAATACTGTTTTCAGATTGAATTTCATCTGTTTATAATTTGATTTTTAACGGTCATAACTTGTCCCGTACCGAAGGTCGGGGTGCCTGACCTTCGGGAGAATCTCGCCATGATAATCATCCCTCTGTGTGCCGCTTGCGTCATGCCTGTCTGCCTCAGGCAGGCTCGATTTCATCACACCCCATTTTTGTTTGCTCAATAGTGTCCAAATGGTTTTTATGGCCATTGATTTCCTGAAGGCCCTTACTTTATATTAATTTTATCTTATGTAATATTATCCAAAAATTCACTATCTCTTCTATGCATCAGGGATTTTTAATTTGATCCGGCCTATTTGTATGATTTTCCAAGAACTGTAACACCTGCTTTTCAACAAAATTGTTTTCATTCGGAATCATTTTGCTTAGTTCCTCATTTAATCCAGCTTCTTTTACTTCATGATGTGAATAAAGCTTTAATAGCCTTACGAGCTGCACACCACTCAATTTCCTTAGGATAGATATTGAATGATCCACAACTTTTTGATATAAATGAGGCGCATCAATTAATTGATCAAAAATCATATTTTCAATGCCATGGTCTACCTTACCAATTAGATTGAAAAGCTTAAGTTGTAAATCTTCCGATTCCAGTTGATCGGAGGAAAGTGATTTCAGTAGCAAGTAAGACTGAAAATATTCACCTTCTAGGAGGATCCTGATTAATGCGTCAATCACCGAATCATCCAATTCCGAAAGTAAAGCAACCCTTTCCAATGCCCAGGTTCGATCACTTTGATTAGTACTTTGTAGAATTTTGTTAAACAAAAAGGAATCAAAGTCACTTTCTGTCAGGTCCATGACTTGTTGTTGGACGGGACCATGAACCACATGCCAAAGTTTATGGGTAGTATAAGCAGCTCCTTCTACTACATAATCCAACACATCCTTCGCTGTTGCACCCGATACACCATCTACTGAATTTTTGACCGTATCCGGGATTTTTACTAAATCTTCAAAAGCATAATTACCCAATGGCAGGAATGGATCTGCCAGCAGATTGTTCAATTGCTCGTACTCCTTTTGAGTAAAGGGTTCATGATCATATTTACTCAAGAACTCTCCATTCTTCAATTCATACCCCAAATACCTGCCGGTAATGTTCCAATAAACCATAATGTTCAAGGGCCTACAGGTGTTATCATAGCATACTCCTGTTTGAAGTTCAGAATAATAATACAGCGGTGTATCACTGGATGTTCTTGCCTGGAAAATCTTCTGGTCTGCCAATGAATCATTAATGGATACGGATACTACATCCGTGGAGTCTACGATAGGTATGGTTGAAGGTTGAAAGTACCGGATATCCTCCCCATTCTCAAAAGAAAACAGGATCACTGAAACACCAACCAATACGGCCTTGATCCAATCGATCATTAATCTAT
>JBBDSB010000423.1:0-30901 GCA_040905205.1 Cyclobacteriaceae bacterium | reverse complement strand
GGAATGCGCTGTTCGGTATTTGCAATGCCGAACCCAGATGAACAGGGTTTGCAACCCTGGTTTCGTGCACATCCGGGGATTGCAAATCCCCAATATCTAGCCCACGGAATTACAAATTCCGCAGAGCGGATTGAATAATAAGTGAATAGGTTGATCCAGAACTAGACCTATCGACCCATAGACCAATCAACTATTTGATGATTTAATGAATCGTCACTTTGAGTGAAGCGACGCAGCAGTTTGATTGGTTGCGGAAGTGTCCTGTTTATCTGTGCTATTTTAATGAAGTACTTTGTTTTTGAATATATTTTTAACTTGTGTATGTATTAGTAGATTAATTCTTGGTCCTACTTAAAAACCAGCTTAAAACACAATAATTTTTATTGTTATTATTCCGCAATTAATCAAATTAAAAATCATGAATTGATTGCTTAAATGGAGCTTTTAATTAGTATTAATCCGTAATTTCTTACTGATAAAATAGTGGAAAAACCATAAAAAATATTAATATTTTTACGTTTTATTATGGTGCAACAGTTTCTTTATTATACCTTTTCACCAGCATAAATCATACGAAATATCTATTTTCCTGGATTTATGGTTTTAAATAGAGATAAACTTAAACTAACCAATTATGAAAAGCACTTTACCCAAGTGGAAGGAAAGGTGTAAGCCTAAAATTCCTTATTATTTAAAGCCAATTATTTTGCTTTTGTGGGTGATATTTACAGCCGGTATCAATTCCTTAAAAGCCCAGGAAGTTTCCGTTTCCGGAAATGTAACCGATCCTTCCGGAGAGTCTGTTCCCGGGGTAAATATCCTTGAAAAAGGCACCAGTAATGGAACAGTTACTGATCTAGATGGCAACTACGAAATTACCCTAACATCTTCTGATGCTACTTTAGTATTCTCTTTTATTGGATTTGAAACCCAGGAAATTCCCATTGAAGGTAGAAGTGTGGTGGATGTTGTTTTTTCAGAAGGTGCCCAAAGCCTGGAAGAGGTGGTCGTCGTGGGTTATGGTACCCAAAGGGAAAAGGACTTGACCTCGGCCATATCTACCATCAGGTCAGATGATATCATCAAAACCCCGAATTCACAGGCCATGCAGTCCTTACAGGGACGTGTTGCAGGAGTTCAGATAGTCAGTAACGGTGCCCCCGGAGCAGCACCCACCGTTCGCGTAAGAGGTATAGGGTCCTTTGAGGGGGGAGCAGCCCCTCTATATGTGGTGGACGGTATGTTTTTTGAAAACATAGATTTCCTCAATCCCAATGCTATTGAGACAATTTCCATACTTAAAGATGCCTCAGCTTCAGCTATTTATGGGGTAAGGGCCGCCAATGGGGTGGTGGTAATTGAAACAAAATCAGGAGGTTATAATCAGGAACCAGAAATTGTATATGATGCCTACTATGGCATGCAGGTTCCTCAAAATGTCCTTAAAATGGCCAATACGCAGCAATTTGTTCAATATGTCAATGAAACAGGATCCGCGGCGGATATAGCATTTGTCCAAAATGCCATGCAACGTTATGGTCGGAGCAGGCTGGATCCCAATATACCTGATGTCAATACGGATTGGTACGCCGAAATGATGAGCCCGGCTTCTATCCAAAGCCATACCCTGAGCTTTAGTGGCGGAAACGAAAGAACAAGGTACTCGTTGGGTGGCAGTTATTTTGCTCAGGATGGGTTAATGAATGAAACCCGCAACAATTATAATAGAATGAATTTCAGGCTTAAAATGGATTCTGATCTAAAGGATTGGCTTACGGTTGGCGGTAACTTAAATATCAGTTCGGCACAACAATACAACGGGGATAACGGCGCCTGGTTCCGATCTTATTTTGCCGTTCCGATTATTCCTGTTTATGATGAACAGAATTCGGACGCCTCGCCTTATCAGTTGTCCAACGCCCAACAAATTGGATACAGGGGCAATCAAAATCCTTTTTATAGTTTATATTATACCGACAATAGAAATAAAACTGCAAAGGTACTGGGAAATTTTTATGCAGAAATGGAGGTCATTCCCAACCAATTGACATTTAAAACGTCCTACAATTACAATTTGGAAAGTGTCAATGGCAGAAATGTTAGCTTTGCTTATAATGATGGGGTAACAGAAAGACAATCTGCCATAAACAGACGAAATTTTAATCGATTTGACCAGATCTGGGACAATTTCCTTACCTATCAGAATTCCTTTGGCAATCATAATTTAACAGTTGTCCTGGGTCAATCCTATCGAAGCGAGACCAATGAAGTTCTTTTTGCCCGGGGGGAGAACATCAATCCCAACCCGGATAGGGACCAGGAGCAGTTTTGGTATTTGAATAATGCTACAGATTTGGATTTGAATGGTATTGGGGATGGAGGCGAAAGGTTGTTTTTCCAATCTTACTTTTCCCGGGTTGCCTATAATTTTAATGACCGGTACCTTCTTTACGGTACTTTTCGGAGAGATGGCAATAATAAGTTTCAAAACACCTGGGGAAACTTTGCTACTATTGGAGCAGGATGGGTTCTCACAGAAGAGATGTTTTTTAACGTTCCAGGTATAGATTTTCTAAAACTTAGGGGTTCCTGGGGGGAATTGGGTAATGATGGCATCAATCCCTCGGTGGGCGCGCCGGTATTGCAGGAAACCACCACTGCCATCAACGGAGTACTTACCATAGGTAGGCGACTTAATCCCACTTTTGACCTTATTGACCAATGGGAAACCACCGTGGAACGGAATTTTGGGATAAATGGACGGTTCTTAAAAAACCGCTTATCATTGGATGCGGATTATTTCATCCGGGATACCAGAAACCTTGCAGTCTCCATCATCCCACCAGTGATCCGGGCTACGGAAAGAAGGAGCATCGGCGAGATTCGTAATCAGGGACTTGAGGTCGCATTGAATTGGCAGGATGAGATCACAGAGGATTTTTCCTATTATATGGGAGGCAACCTGTCTACCCTTGAAAACACGGTTCTGGGACTGGGCGGAGCTGATGGTTTGGATGCAGGTTCAGCAGAATTCAGGCAAAGATCCATAATAGGCCAACCTTTTCAGGCTTTCTTTGGCTACCAAACAGCCGGTGTATTTCAAACTGAGGAAGAAATCAATAACTCAGGGTATAGCCCTGAATTCATTGCCGACAATGATTTGCAACCGGGTGATCTGATCTTTAGGGATCAAAATGGAGACGGGGTGGTCAATGATGAAGACAGGGTAATATTGGGAACCTTCCTCCCAAGTTTTACCTACGGATTCAACGCAGGTATTACCTATAAGAACTTTGACCTTTCGGCCCTGATTCAAGGGCAGTCCGGATATAAAATTCTTAACAGGAAAAGAGGTGAAATCATATTTACCAATGATACCAATCTTGATGCCGACCTTGCCACCAATCTATGGCGGGGTGCCGGAACCTCCAATCAATACCCCTCGGCAGCGGGATTGAGGAAGAGCTGGAATCAAAATTTAAGTGATTATTTTGTGGAGGACGGATCCTATTTCAGGATCCAAAACGTGAGATTAACCTACGCATTGGAAAATTCAGATTTGTTTGGGGTTACCATTCCCCGGACAGCCATTACCCTGACTGCCGAACGTCCGTTGACCTTGTTCAATTATAACGGCTTTAATCCAGAAGTGGCCAACGGAATTGACCGACAGGTTTATCCCATTCCCGCCATTTATACTGTTGGATTGAATATCAAACTTTAAATTTAATGATGATGAAAATGATCAGATATATAAAATCCATGATGGCTGTCTCCTTGACGGTTTTGCTTAGCCTGGGCTGTATAGAGGTCCTGGAAGAACCCCTCGAAAATGAATTTATTGCTGAAGATACTGATTATTCCCAATCCAATAACATGGTTTTGTTATTGTATGGGGCCTATGCCGAATTAAATTCACTTCAATGGGAAACCTTCCCCCTGATTTCAGTTAGGGGAGATGATGTCAATCCAGCAGGGGACCAAGCCCCGTTGATTGAGACGGATCTGTTTCGCTATGACAGAAACTTTTGGCTATATAATTCTACCTGGTTGAATTTATATACTGATATGTTATATTGGCATGGTGCCATGGAGGAAATTGAAAAATACCAGGAGGCGGGTGCCAGCGCTTCTAACGCCCAACAGTATATTGCGGAAATTAAAGTGATGAGGGCTTTTGAGCTGTTACATCTGGCAAAGCTGTGGGGTGCGGTACTGATACCCACTGAATCCCAACCAGGGCATTTGTTCAATGTGGAATTATCAAGTTTTGAGGAAGTAATGCAACATTTGTCTGACCAAATGGATGAAGCCATACCCTTATTACCCAGTGTACATCCAAATGCCCGTTCCGATGTTAGGGGTGGAATTACCCGGTTTACCGCTTTGGCAGTAAAGGCAAAGGCTAATCTGGAGCTGAAAAATTATGCTGCTGTGGCTAAGGCAACAGAGGAGATCATCAGCAGCAATCAATTTCAGCTGGAAGAGGATTATTACCAACTGTTTAAAGTACCCGGGAAGCTGAATGATGAAAATATCCTTGAACTACAATATTCTGATTTTGGCCAGGGAAGCGGGACGGTAACCCGGTATCTTTGGAATTTCTTTGGACCTGCAAGCTGGACGCCTGCTGTTTCAGGGGCAGGAGGAGGATGGGGCTTTTGGGAGCCAACGGTAAAGTATGTCAAATTTATGTTGGATAGGGGGGAACAGGAACGGCTGCTTACCACGGTACTTTTTACCCCTGATGGCATGGCAGAAATACAATCCGATCCGGCATATGCAGAACTGCCGGACTGGGTATCCAATGAAACCCAGGATGGGGATGTATTTAACAACCATCCCCGTTACAATTTTTTGAGCGGAAAACATTATTTGCCCTCCACGCAATTGACCCCCGGAAGGTTTACCTACGGGGAAAACAAAAATTTTACCTGTATCCGATATTCGGAAATATTATTGATGCATGCCGAAGCACTGGTAAATGGAGGAAGCAGTTCGGTTATGTCTGCCGCTGATGCCGTCAATGCCGTAAGAACCAGGGTAGGATTGGCACCCCTGTCAAACGTGACCCTGGATGATGTCCTTGATGAAAAATTTGCTGAATTTGGCATGGAATGGGGAATCCGTTTCTATGATCTCATTAGGCATGACAGGACCAATGAATTGGAGTATGCGGGTAGGGAATTTGATCTATCTCAGCACAGATTCTTACCTTATCCTTTGGAACAGCAGGACATTTTACCACAGATCAAAGAGGCAGCAAGTCAGGAATAAAAAAGCATTGATGATATGATGAAATCGAGCATGACGAAAATGTCACACTGAGGGATGATAATAAAGCATGCGAGATTCCATCTGACCGCTGAAAAAAAAATTATAAACAGATGAAATACATGAAAAAAATAACCTTCATTCTGATTGGAGTGATAGGGTTCAATTGGAGTTGTACAGAGCGATATATTGATGACATCGAATTGGTGGAACCCGGGCAAGATACGGAGGCACCAGAAGTGATCGTCAATTTCCCGGTGGAAGGGACCCAGATAAGGGTCACAGAAGAGGTTACTTCCATAGAAATAGACATTGAGGTCGTAGATGATATAGAGATTCAAACCATTGTATTGGAATTGGATGGAAATGAAATTGCAAGGTTCGATGATTTTAAAGATTATAGGAGAGCACTTGAAGTATTTGAATTTGATAATGTTACCAATGGAGAACATACGTTGGAGGTTACGGCAACTGACATGGCAGGGAAGAGCACGACCACTGCCGTCGAGTTTGAGAAAATAGAGCCGTATAGGCCAATGTATGATGATGAAATTTTCTATGTACCCTTTGACGGGGATTATACGGAACTGGTCAATATAGAAACCCCTGACATTAGTGGAAGTCCCGGATTTGCCAATGGTTTAGTCGGGAGGGCCTATTACGGTGCCGATAATGCTTATTTGACCTATGGTACAGAAAATCTCAGAAATGTAGCGTTCAGTGCGGTGTTTTGGTATAATGTAAATGCCAGCCCCGACAGGGCGGGGTTATTGGTGATGGGTCCACCGGATGAGGCCAGTCCCGATGCCATGAACAACCGAACAGCTGGGTTCAGGCTTTTTCGGGAAGCTGCCGGGGACATGCAGCGCATAAAATTAAATGTAGGTAATGGATCTGGAGAAAATTGGTTTGATGGAGCAGCTGCGGCAGATATAGACCCTTCAGCAGGAGCATGGTCCCATATTGCCTTTACCATTTCCGAATCCAGGTGTGTGGTATATATCAATGGAGAAGTGGTAAGCCAAGGTGAATTTCCAGGGATAGACTGGACCGGGTGTGATCTGCTTTCGGTAGGTTCCGGAGCACCCAGATTTACCGGCTGGGGCCATTTATCTACTTCCAGTCTTATGGACGAACTCCGGATTTTTGATAAAGCACTTAGTCAGGAAGAAATCGTTCAAATTATGAATGATGAAATGAGTAATCAATAAAAATAAGGAGATGGGGAACGCATAAAACGAAATTCTCCATCTCCTTTTAGTTGGCCCAAAATGAAAAAAACCTTCTCTTTTTTAATTTTTTTACTGATTTTATCTTGTAACCAACATGATGGGGACATGACGGAATTGGAGATTATTCAAGTGACTGTCGGGGAAACGGAATTGGACTTGATACACCCCATGATGGAAAACCTGCCAGTAGACCGTCCAATTACGGTTTATTTTTCCGGTGAAATTCAGGCAGAGTCTGTATCAGATGCGATTTCCATAGGGTCAGAAGACCAAAGGGTAAATATTTCAACCATACTAATCGACAATAATTCTGCGGTAATCATACATACCCAAGGCGTATTGGAAAAAAATACGGTCTATACCCTAAAGATATCCAGTTTATTAAGATCGATTAATGGAAGTAATTTCACAGGGACTGAAATCAACTTTAAAACCCTATTGGGAGATTTAAGGCTTTCCTCTTTTATAATAGAGGAAGTTGAGGAACTCCATACAAGGCGCTTGGTGAATGCCCCCCTTGATTTCACCATCATGCTGGAGTTTGATGCGGCAACCGATCCGATATCACTCCAGGAAGCCGTTCAACTGGCAGGGGAGGAGGTTCCACAACTTGATTTTACGTTTTCAGAGGAAAATAGGCAAGTATTAATAAGAGGCCTTTCTCCATTAAGGGATTTGACCAGGTATACCTTTACTATATCTGATCGGCTTAAAGGCAAAGAAGATCAGGGTTTTATGGGATTTCGTCAAAGTTTTTTTACCCAGGCATCACCCTCTCCAAAATTTCCTATACTTGCCAAAGAAGTACTTTTGACCAAGGTTCAGGAGCAGACCTTTCAATATTTTTGGGATTTAGCCCATGAATCCAGTGGAATGGCCAGAGAAAGAAATACCTCAGGAAACCTGGTCACAACAGGGGGAACAGGTTTTGGTTTAATGGCCTTGTTGGTGGGTATGGAACGGGGGTTTATTTCAAGACAGCAGGGCGTTGAGAGGATACATAAAATAGTTGATTTTTTGGCTATGGCAGATCGATTTCATGGGGTATGGCCACATTGGATAAATGGTAATACCGGTGAAGTAATTCCATTCAGTGAAAAAGACAATGGCGGTGACCTGGTGGAAACGGCCCTATTAATGCAGGGGTTACTGACGGTGAAAGCTTACCTTAACAATGGGATTCCTTTGGAAAAATCCATAAAGGATAAAATCACAAAGCTTTGGCAGGAGGTAAATTGGGAATGGTATACCAGGGAGGGACAGGATGTGTTGTACTGGCATTGGTCGCCGGAATTCGGCTGGGATATGGATTTACCGATAAAGGGGTATAATGAGGCCTTAATCGTATATGTGTTGGCCGCCTCTTCTCCCACCTTTCCCATTGAAAAATCCGTCTATGAAAATGGATGGGCGAGTAATGGGGGGATGTTAAACGGAGATCTTTTTTTTGGAAATTCACTTCCGCTGGGTAGGGATTTAGGGGGACCCCTGTTTTTTGCCCATTATTCTTATTTAGGCCTGGACCCAAGAAACCTTGAAGATCAATATGCCAACTATTGGCAACAAAATCAAAACCATTGTTTGATCAATTGGAAGTACTGTATTCAAAATCCCCAAGGTTTTGTAGGATATGGGGAGGAATGTTGGGGTCTGACAGCCAGCGATAACCAGGAGGGATATGCGGCCCATTCTCCTACCAATGACCAAGGCGTTATTACCCCCACTGCAGCTTTGTCTTCCTTTCCATATACCCCCGATGCCTCCTTGAAAGCCCTTGAATTTTATTATTATCAAATGGGTGATCGGCTCTGGGGTGATTATGGTTTCTATGATGCCTTTAATATTACGAAAGGCTGGTATGCGGATTCTTACCTGGCTATTGATCAGGGCCCTATTATTATCATGATAGAAAATTACAGATCAGGATTGTTATGGAATACCTTTATGAAGGATGAAGACCTTCATATTGGGTTGGATAAATTGGGTTTTACTTATTGATAACTTAAGTATCGCACATTGCTTTAAAAATGCTGGGAGCATTATATGCACCCGCAGCTTGTTTAAAAGTTTGATTAAATTTTCCATTCTATAGACGGACCCCAGGGGTGCAAATATTATTTACCACGGGTTTCAACCCGGGGTTAATTTGATAGAAAACATGAAAGAGATAGTAAAAGTTTTGATTCCACTCAGTATGGTTTTGACAGTTTTTGTCAGTTGTCAAAAGGAAAAGCAAGATTCGGACAATATAGAGGCCGTTGGATATGCAAGACATGTAGAAATTCATTGGCAGGCGGAAGCCGGAGCAGAGGCCTATCAGATTATGGTGGGTATGGATGGGGAAGAATTTACCCACCGCGTCACTGTAGAGGACACCATGTATCTTGATTTTGTGCATGATTTGGGCAGTGATCTGACCCTTAGGTACAAAATTGAAGCTGTGGGTGAAACGGCTAAGCAGAGCCTTGGGCAAGTAAAAGTTAAAACCAGGAAGATGACCGATGAGGAATTATTGGATATGGTCCAATACTATACTTTCAGGTATTTTTGGGAAGGTGCAGAACCTCATTCGGGAATGGCTAGGGAAAGAATTCATTTGGACGGGGATTACCCTCAAAATGATCAGAATGTTGTAACCACAGGAGGTACAGGCTTTGGTATTTATGGCATTTTGGCGGGAATAGAAAGAAATTGGATAAGTGGGGAGGAAGGCCTGGCTAGATTTGAGAAGATGGTTGATTTTTTGGAAAAGGCAGACAGGTTCCACGGTATCTGGTCCCATTGGATTTTTGGAGAAACCGGAAAAGTAAAACCTTTTGGAAAGGACGATGATGGAGCTGATTTAGTGGAATCTGCCTTTTTGATGCAGGGGTTGTTGGCCGTCAGAGAATACTATAAAGGGGGTGGGGAAAGGGAAAAGGCATTGGCAAAAAAAATTGACGGATTGTGGAAAGAAATGGAATGGGATTGGCATACCCAGGGGGGACAGGACATCCTATACTGGCATTGGTCCCCGAATTTTGAATGGCAAAAGGACTTTGGAATAAGGGGATATGATGAATGTATGATTACCTATATATTGGCAGCATCCTCACCTACCCATACCGTGCCAGCCAGTGTGTTTCATCATGGATGGGCGAGGGGAGGAGAAATTAAAAATGATATTTCACCATATGGCTATAACCTGACTTTGCGTCACAATGGTTCACCTAATTATGGAGGGCCATTATTTTGGGCTCATTACTCTTATATCGGTTTAAATCCTAAAGGATTGGTGGATGAATATGCGGATTATTGGGAACATAACCGACACCATACTTTAATCAATAGAGAATGGTGCATTCGAAATGAGCTGGATTTTAAGGGATATGGATCCGACCTTTGGGGACTCACCGCTAGTTATTCTACTAAAGGCTATTCAGCCCATAAGCCGGAAAATGACCTCGGGGTAATTTCCCCTACAGCGGCTTTATCTTCCATCCCCTATACGCCGGAAGAATCTATGGAGGTCATCAAAAACCTGTATTATAACTATGGGGAACAAGTGTTTGGAAAATATGGTTTCTATGATGCACTGAGCCCGGAAGAAAATTGGTACCCACAGCGCTACTTGGCCATCGACCAGGGTCCGATTGTAGCCATGATTGAAAATCATCGAACAGGTTTGGGATGGAAATTGTTTATGGGCGCTCCGGAAATTCAGGAAGGGTTAAAGAAACTGGGTTTTTCCATTCAGCCTTAGCGCCGGGGATAGGTTTCTCAATAGGTACTGAATGGCTAGTGTTATGTTAATGATATTGTGACTCATTCAGAATAAATCCTTTGTTTATAACTAAATCCTTAGTGTGTTTTGTCTTCCCCTTATGGGGACCGGGGGGTGAGGGTTGGGCAAGCACCATTTGAAAATTAACTAAACACCAGGTACCTTAAAGATTTAATAAGTTAAGGGTGTGTACGGCCACTAACCCTGCCGTTTCTGTCCTTAACCGGTGTTTGCCCAATGAGCAAGGTTGAAATCCGTTTTTCCTGGCTTCCTTAATTTCCCCTGGGCTAAAATCGCCTTCCGGACCTATCAAAACCAGGTAAGATTGGGATGGTTGGGCCAAATTAAATAAATGTCCTGTATTATCCTTATCAATATAGGCAATAAACCGTTGGTAGGTCTGAAAATTTTTGTCACTGATCAAATCATTGAAATCCATTAGGTCATTCAATTTGGGTAGCCAGGATTTAAAACTCTGCTTGCAGGCTGAAATCAATTTTTTTTCCATCCGATCCAAATTGATTCGGTTTCGTTCGATGTGGGTGGTTTTTAAAAACGTGATCTCATCAATTCCGATCTCCGTTATTTTTTCCAGTATCCACTCCATCCGATCCGTATTTTTAGTGGGCGCTATGGCCAGGTGTATATGAAATTTTTCTAGGGGGATAAAGGATTGCTCAATGATTTTAAGCCTGCATTTCATGGGATGGTTATCTTCCAACAAACAGGTAAACAAGGATCCTTTTCCATTGGTAAAGTAGATTAAATCCCCCACATTTTTGCGGAGAACTTTTGAGATATGGCCGGATTCCTTTTGATCCAATTCAAAAGTAGTACCACCGATTTTATCATGGAAAAAAAGCTGCATAGTAAATTGTTTTGTAGGACCTAAAATTAAAAAATTTAATGGGAAAGAAATAGCCGGTATTTTTTAATTTTGAGGATAGAAAAAATAGTTAAAAAAACGGAAATGAATTTAACCGCCCTCATCAGCCAAATACAAGATACCAACCCTCCAGAATGGAATAAATGGTTGGAAAATATCCTCTCTCTTTTTGATTGTAGCACAGGAACTTTACATATATTAGAAAGGGAACCAAATTTATTGATATTAAAAGCTCAGGTAGGGGTTCCTGGGTTTTTGCTCCCTAAGATGTCCCAAATCCCTATTGGAAAAGGGATGGCAGGAATAGCGGCCGAAAGAAAGGAAGCGGTACAGGTTTGTAATCTTCAGACAGACGAATCAGGGGTGGTAAGGCCTGGTGCTAAAGACACCAAAGTGGAAGGGGCCATTACGGTACCTTTATTGTTTAAGGATCAATTATTCGGGACTTTGGGTATTGCCAAAAAAATACCCTACGAGTTTTCTGGAAAAGAAACAGAAGATTTAATGTTCATTGCCAATGGGCTTGCCGGAAAAGTCAAGCTGATGCAGGAATAAGTATAATGAATGGGTATAAAATAAAAAAAGGCTGACCAAAACGGACAGCCTTTTATACTATTCAAATCAATTTCAACCTTTTGATATCTCGAAATTCACTTGTTTACCTTTAATTGTATTGGTGTTCATGACATTGATGACATGGTTAACATCCTTTTTTGGAACATCAACAAAGGAGAAACTGTCAAAAATATCGATGCCGCCGATGCTTTTTCCGGATACACCGGTCTCACCTGCTATGGCTCCTACAATATCATTTGGCCTAATCCGGTCTTTTTTTCCGAGATTTAAGAATAGACGGGCCATATTGGGTTCTCTTTCCTTTTTATCACGACCACCCCTTGATCCTCTTTCTGCTCCTCTGGCCGATCTTCCTCTTCCATCTCCTCTATCCGATCTGTCTCTTCTAGAGGACCTTCTTTCCTCTCTTCCACCTCTATCGGCATCAACGGTAAAATTCATTTCTTTGAACTTCTCAACTGCTCCACCCAACTGAAGTTTAACCAATCCAATGGTAATCTGCTCCAAAGTCAGCCCTTCGGTCAATAAAGTACCAATCATTTCTTCATAAACCTGGTTGTCTTCTATTTTTGTAACCTGGCCTTGAATATCTTTTAGGAGTTGCTCCTTTTTCATCTGGATCAATTGATCAACAGAAGGAGGAGCAGCTCTATCAATGGAAGTTTTTATAAATCTTTCCAGATCCTTAATTCTTCCTGAATCCCTTCTTCCTGAAACAAAACTGATGGCGGTACCTGTTTTACCAGCCCTGCCGGTTCTTCCTATACGGTGAACATAATTCTCTTCATCCAGAGGAAGGTCAAAATTAAATACGGCCTCCACATCATCCACATCGATGCCCCTGGCCGCGACATCTGTAGCAACCAAAACAGAACAATGCCCCTTACGGAATTTGTTCATCACTTTGGTCCTTTGGGCCTGGGATAAATCACCATGTAAGGCCTCTGCGGTGATCCCTCGGGCAATCAATTCTTCTGTCACATCATCTGTTGTCCTTTTGGTGTTACAAAAAACAATGCTGAGTTTATACTGGTGCAGGTTGATCAATCTACTGACCAGATCCGATTTCAAACCTGATTTCACCTCATAATAGACCTGAGAGATATTCTCTACCGTCAGTTCTTTCCTAAGGACTTTTATAATTTCAGGATTCGTTTGGTATTTCCGGGTAAGATCAAGTATTGGTTTTGGCATGGTTGCGGAAAAAAACACCGTTTGCCTTTCATCCGGCATGGACTTAAGAATGGTCTCAATATCGTCCCTGAAACCCATGTCCAACATTTCATCGGCTTCATCCAAAACAATGACATTGACCCTGCTTAAATTGAGGGTGCCTCTGTCAATATGATCCATAATCCTGCCTGGGGTACCCACCACGATCTGAACTCCTTTTTTCAAGCTTTTAAATTGCCTGTCAATGGATTCCCCTCCATATATACAGGTGGAAGAAATTTTTCTTTTGTATTTGGTGAGTTTAACGATTTCACCCTCAACCTGTACCGCCAATTCCCTGGTGGGGCACAATATCAAAGCTTGGGGTAATTTTTCGGATTCATCAATCCTTTCAATAATAGGGATTCCAAATGCCGCCGTTTTACCGGTTCCGGTTTGGGCTTGCCCGATGACATCAGCACCTTCCAATAATAATGGTATAGTTTGTGATTGAATGGGGGAAGGTTGGGTATATCCCATATCTTCCACTGCCTTCAGGATTTCTTCCGAAACCCCAAGGTCTGAAAATAATAATTCTTTGTCCATGAAATGATTCCTTACTTCTCAAAGCCACGGTATTCCAAAATATCCCAGTGTCGATCAACAATAAGGAACCCCACGGCGTAGGAGAAAAATACTTTACTAGTTAAATTAAGTTGCAAAGGTAAGTAAAAATATTTCGAAATACAAAAATAAACCAAAATAAATTAAGATGCTGGTAGCAAAATCATAAGGATATCTTGATTTTATTTTGTCCATTAAAAGTATTTTAAAAAATGACACAAATAAAAGAAACATTCGTTGGAGTAATGGCATGTCAGTACTGTTAGCTTTACAGGGCTTACATAGAACTGTTCCTTAAGAAAAAAAAGGACTTTGATAAAAGTCCTTTTTATATCACATAGGTGTTTGGGATGGATTTACCGTTTTTCCATGGGGGTGTATTTTCTTTCAGTTGAACCCACGTAAATTTGTCTGGGCCTACCGATTGGCTCATTGTTTTCTCTCATTTCTTTCCATTGGGCAATCCATCCTGGGAGCCTTCCCAAGGCAAACATGACGGTGAACATATCGGTGGGAATCCCTAAGGCCCTGTAAATAATTCCTGAATAAAAATCCACATTGGGATAGAGCTTTCTGTCTATAAAATATTGATCATTCAATGCGGCAGTTTCCAATTCTTTGGCGATATCCAAAATAGGGTCATCGATTCCCAGCTTATCCAACACTTCGTCAGCGGCTTTTTTGATGATTTTGGCCCTGGGGTCAAAGTTTTTGTACACCCTATGGCCAAAGCCCATCAACCTGAAAGGATCATCTTTGTCTTTCGCCTTTTCCAAATATTTTTTCGAACTTCCGCCATCAGCAATAATACCTTCCAACATTTCAATGACAGATTGGTTGGCTCCTCCATGCAAAGGGCCCCATAGCGCATTGATGCCTGCAGATATGGATGCGTAAATACTAGCCTGAGATGAGCCTACTATCCGAACTGTTGATGTAGAGCAGTTTTGTTCATGATCGGCATGAAGGATTAAAAGTTTGTCCAGTGCATTGGAAATCACAGGATCCACTTCAAATTTTTCTGAGGGCAAAGCAAACATCATTTTCATAAAGTTGCCGCAATAATCAAGAGAATTGGCCGGGTAATTGACAGGATGACCCATTTTGTTTTTGTAAGCCCAGGCGGCAAAGGTTGGCATTTTCGCCATCAGCCTAACAATGCTCAATTGGATTTCCTCATCCGTGTTGTTGGGATCCAAAGAATTTGGATAAAATGCTGTCAGAGAACAAATCAGTGAGGAAAGTACGCCCATGGGATGCGCTACAGAAGGGAATCCATCCAAAATTTTCTTTATGTCTTCATGTACAAGGGTATGCTTCGTAATACGGTTTAAAAATGTGTCGTATTGCTCTTTACTGGGCAATTCTCCATTGATTAACAGGTAAGAGACCTCTAAAAAATTTGAATTTTCAGCCAAATCCTCAATATTATATCCCCTGTACCTTAATATTCCTTTTTCGCCATCTAGGAATGTAATGGCACTCTTGGTGGACCCCGTATTTTTATACCCCGGATCTATGGTGATGAGGCCGGACTTTCCTCTTAATTTCGCAATATCTATTGCCTTCTCATTTTCAGTGCCTTCTACGACAGGAAGTTCGTATTCTTTTCCTGTAAAGGATAGTTTAGCAGTTTCAGACATGTTGTTTAAATTAAATGTATTAGTAGGTTCTTATTCCGTTGATATCAAAATAATATTTGGCTCTAATTTAGTAAAATTTGGGCAATTTCTTATTAAGATTTAAACAGAACCTATTGTTACAAGGGTATAAAATAAAAATAACATTTTCACAAAAAGAAATAAAATATTTTATTACGTCATTTTATTTAGAAATAGAATGAATTATTTTAAATCCAGAGGAAAACCAAAATAATTAAAATTTATTTTCAATGGTGAATTGAAGGTTTAAAAAAAATAGCCCTTAAAGGGCTATTTCTAACAAAAGTGCTCAAAGACTTCTATCAAATGATCTCCTATCATTTGGGCATTTCGACCTTCAATGTGGTGACGCTCTATAAAGTGGACCAAATCCCCATCTTTAAATAATGCCATGGCAGGAGAGGAGGGAGGATAGGGCAATACCAGTTCCCTGAATTTTGAAACAGCTCCCGTATCATTCCCTGCAAATACGGTGGCCAATATATCCGGTTTGCTGGATGACTTGTCCAAAGCATACCTGACACCGGGACGGGCTGCACCGGCAGCACAGCCACAGACGGAATTGACAACAATTAAAGTTGTGCCCTTATGTTCTTTTAAATGGTTTTCAACGTCTTCCGAGGACCGGAATTCTTTAAATCCAACCTCTGTTAGCTCAGCACGCATCGGTGCTATTAATTCTTCTGGATACATATCTTCACGCTTAATATTAATGTTACAAAAATCCTAATTCTAATTTGGCTACTTCCGACATCATGTCTTGGGAGTAGGGGGGATCAAAGGTCAGTTCCACTTCAACATTATTGATCCCTTCAATTTCGGAGACCCTGGATTTTACTTCTGAGGGAATGGACTCTGCGGCGGGACAATTGGGAGAGGTCAAGGTCATTAAGATATAAACATTGTTCACCGGGTAAACCGTAATTTCATAAATTAATCCCAATTCATAAACATCCACCGGAATTTCAGGATCATATACATCTTTCAATGCATTGACCACTATCTGTTTTAAGTCCTCTTGTACAAGCTCCTGTTTTTCTGTTTTTTTTAGATCACTCATCAAACATCTATTCTGGATTGATATGCCAATGCGAATAATTTCATTTGTTTGATCATTGCTGCCAGGCCATTGGACCTCTGCGAACCAATGATGTTGCCCATTCCTATCTTTTCAATAAAATACAAATCAGCATTGATTATTTCCTGGGCTTTTCTTCCGGACAATACCCTTATCAAAAGACTTATCAATCCCTTGGTAATGTCTGTATTAGAATCCGCAAGAAATCGTATGCTCTCTTCCTCCAATTGGGTGATTAACCAAACCTTGGATTGGCAGCCTTTGATAATATTATCTTCTTTTTTTTCTACCTCAGGAAAAGGGGGTAATTTATCACCAAGCTCCATGATATAATAGATGGTAGACTCTTTATCATCACCCAAAATTTCAAATTCATTGATAATTTCTTCCTGTACCTGGTTAATTTCCTGCATTAATTTTTCCTTTTTGCGATTCTGACCAAGCTTTCGAATAACCTGTCAACTTCCTCAATGATATTATAAACAGCAAATGAGGCCCTAACAGTTCCCTCAATACCGTACCATTTCATTAAAGGTTGGGTACAATGGTGACCTGTTCTTACCGCAATGCCCGCGGCATCCAGCATCATGCCCACATCGAATGAATGGGTATGCTTAATTAAAAAGCTCAATACACTTACTTTTTTATTGGCAGTTCCCACAGGAATAAAACCATTGATACCCGATAATTTTTCCATGGCATAATCATGAAGATGGTTTTCGTGCTGGCTTATGTTTCCTTTTCCAATAGACTGGATAAACTCAAGCGCTTTTTGAAAGGCGATAACATCCGCTATATTCGGAGTACCTGCTTCGAATTTATAGGGGATTTCATTATAAGTCGTTTTTTCAAAATCCACCTCTTTGATCATTTCACCACCTCCCTGGTAGGGGGGCATGGATTCCAGAAGCTCTCTTTTTCCGTACAATACCCCAAGCCCGGTAGGCCCATATAATTTATGGGCCGAAAAGGCCAGAAAATCACAATCCAGATCCTGAACATCCACTTCCAAATGGGCAAGGGATTGGGCTCCGTCCAAAACCACTTTGGCACCTACTTTATGGGCGCTGTGAATGATTTCCTTTACCGGGTTGATGGTTCCCAAGGCGTTTGAGGCATGTACTATCGAAACGATCTTGGTTTTGGAATTTAATAAAGCTTCAAATTCTTCCCATATGATTTCCCCATTTGGATGAATGGGTATGATTTTGAGTACGGCCTGGTTTTGCTCACACAATATTTGCCAGGGTACAATATTGGAATGGTGCTCCATGGTGCTGATCAATATTTCATCACCGGGCTGGATAAATTTTTTACCATAGGTAGCCGCAATGAGGTTGATGCTTTCAGTCGTACCTTTGGTGAAAATCACTTCCTCTACTTCCCTGGAATGGATAAAATCCTTCAGCATGGTCCGGGTCCTTTCAAAGCCTTCCGTTGCCCTGGTGGCCAGTGTGTGCGCTCCCCGGTGGATATTGGCATTATCCTGCTCATAATACCTTGTCAAAGCCTCCAATACCGATTTGGGTTTTTGGGTGGTGGCTGCATTGTCAAAATATGCCAATGGTTTTCCATTCACCTTTTGAAACAGCACAGGAAATTGTTTCCTTATGTTTTCCAGGAGCAGGGTTTTTCCATTTTGGTTAATAATTTCCTCCAAGCCGTTCATTCACTGTTTTTTTACAATATTTTTTGAAAGCCTCTTCCTGAATTTGTTCTAAAACTTCACCGGCAAAAGCGTAAAGTAGCAGGGCTCTTGCCGCCTCTTTTCCTATCCCCCGGCTTCGGATATAAAACAGCGCTTCATCATCCAGTTGCCCGGTGGTGCATCCATGGGAACATTTAACATCGTCAGCCCAGATTTCCAATTGGGGTTTGGTATTGATCGTGGCATTTTCTGAAAGTAATAAATTACTGTTTTGCTGAAAGGCATTGGTTTTTTGGGCATCCTTACGCACAAATATTTTACCGTTGAAAACACCTCTGGATTGATCGTTCAATATACCTTTATAGAGTTCATTGGATAAAGCATGGGCCTGGGTATGGTCCACATTGGTATGATTATCGACATGGGTTCTTCCATTAAGTAAAAACAAACCATACATATTGCCTTCACAACTGCCGTCTACCAGATTTAAACTAAGGTTATTCCTGATCATGTCGGCCTCCAAACTCAAAACCACCGAGGTAAAGGTTGCATCACGATGCACATTCGTGCTGGTATTGGATACAGTTATGGCGGATTTATGGCCATCCTGTAGCTTATAATGCTTGACATGGGCATTTTGATGAATACCAAATTCGGCAACGGAATTAATAAAAACGGGTTTTTCGTCCAGGAATACGTCCATTTCCACAATGGTTGCTTCTGCGTTTTTGTTGGCGTTGACGAAAACCCGGGGGAAAATACAATGACCATCATTTCCAGGCTGGACATAGTGGATCAAATAAATGGGCTTTTTCACCCGCTTTCCTGCCGGAATTTGAACCATTACACCATTTTCAAGAAGGGCGGTGTTCAATGCTGTAAATGCATCCTTTTCAGGTTTCTCTATAGAACCAATAAAAGTGGCCAGGGTATGGGGATCCAATTTGGAAAATGGCTGGATGCTTAAATCATTTTCATCAAAGGAAGATAATTCCCCTTCAAAATACCCGTTGTTGGTAACAATTATATTGGCGTCCTTTGGCCATGATGGCAAATCAGTTGTTATCTTTTTTTGGGAAAGCCCGGAAATTTGAGCTGATTTTCTGAAATCAGAAATACTTTCCGAAATCCTTTTGGTAATGCCTGTATATTTATATTCCTCCTCCTTTATCGTAGGGAAACCATTTTCCACCAGTATAGTAAGGGCATTGTTTTGTAGGTTTTCCAAACCGGATAATACCGGATGAAAATCCTTCAATGACTCAAACTGTTGGACCAATTGGAAATCTTTTTTTTTCGTTGTACTCATGTTGTATTGTGAAAGTTTGTTGAAGGATAAGAATGATCATCATGCGGTGGTTCCCGATAACTCCTCTTTAATCCAATCATAACCTTTTTCTTCCAGTTCCATTGCCAAGGCTTTTGGGCCGGACTTTACGATCTTACCATGAAACAAAACATGGACGAAATCCGGGACGATATAATCCAACAGACGTTGGTAATGGGTGACCACAATGGTCGCTTTGTCGGCAGACTTTAGCTGGTTAACGCCATTGGCCACTACTTTCAAGGCATCAATATCCAAACCTGAATCGGTTTCATCCAAAATGGATAAGGTAGGCTCCAATACAGCCATTTGGAAAATCTCATTTCTCTTTTTTTCCCCACCTGAAAATCCCTCATTAAGAGATCTGCTCAATAATTTTTGGTCAATTTCAACCAATTTCATTTTTTCCTTCATTAAGGAAAGAAATTTCACCGCATCCAGCGGTTCCTGACCACGGTATTTCCTGACCTGGTTGACCGCCGTTCTAAGAAAATTTGTAGAGCTAACCCCAGGGATTTCCACAGGGTATTGAAATGCCATGAATACACCTTCCCTCGCCCGATCTTCAGGACTGAGTTCAAGCAGGTTTTTACCCTTAAAGAAAACCTCCCCCTCGGTAACTTCATATTCCTCCCTTCCTGCCAATACGGAAGCCAAGGTAGATTTTCCAGATCCGTTGGGGCCCATAATGGCATGAACCTCCCCTGCATTTATCTCCAGGTTAATTCCATTCAATATAGGTGTGCCTTCTATGGAGGCATGTAAATTTCTTATTGATAACATTTTTTTATTGTTTATTTATCCTACACTTCCTTCAAGGGTGAGCGCCAAAAGTTTTTGAGCTTCCACCGCAAATTCCATGGGAAGCTGGTTTAATACTTCTTTGGCATAACCGTTTACGATCAAAGCCACTGCGTCTTCGGCACTTATTCCCCTTTGATTACAGTAAAAGATTTGGTCTTCCCCGATTTTCGAGGTGGTCGCTTCATGTTCGACTTTGGCTGTGGAATTTTGAATATCTATGTAAGGGAAGGTATGTGCACCACAATTAGCTCCCATCAATAAAGAATCGCATTGCGAAAAATTCCTGGCGTTTGAAGCCCGCTTCATTACCTGCACCTGTCCTCTATATGAATTCTGTGATTTTCCAGCGGAAATTCCCTTTGAAACTATTCTTGACCGCGTATTTTTCCCAATATGGATCATTTTGGTCCCCGTATCGGCCTGCTGATAATTATTAGTTACCGCGACGGAATAAAATTCCCCAACGGAGTAATCTCCTTTAAGAATGCAAGAGGGGTATTTCCATGTAATGGCCGAACCTGTTTCTACCTGGGTCCAGGAAATTTTGGAATGATTTCCGGCGCAGATGCCCCTTTTTGTTACAAAATTATAAATTCCTCCTTTACCGTTTTTATCTCCTGGGTACCAATTTTGAACGGTTGAATATTTTACTTCGGCATTTTCAGCAGCATGTATTTCCACCACGGCAGCATGAAGTTGGTTTTCGTCTCTTTGTGGAGCAGTGCATCCCTCCAGGTAAGAAACATAAGCATTGTCCTCAGCAATAATTAGGGTTCTTTCAAATTGCCCGGTATTGGCAGCATTGATTCTAAAATAAGTGGAAAGCTCCATCGGGCATCTAACCCCTTTGGGGATATAACAGAAGGACCCATCAGAGAATACGGCGGAATTGAGTGCAGCATAATAATTATCAGTGGAGGGAACCACTGATCCCAGGTATTTTTTTACCAATTCGGGATGTTCCTTTACCGCCTCACTGAAAGAACAAAAAACGACGCCAAGTTTGGAGAGGGTATCTCTAAAGGTAGTCCCTACAGAAACAGAATCCAAAACAGCATCTACGGCTATTCCCTGAAGCCTTTTCTGCTCATTGAGAGAGATGCCCAACCTTTCATAAATCTTCAATAATTCTGGATCTACTTCATTGATGTCCTTCGACTTACTTTTCTGCTTTGGGGCAGAATAGTATCTTACGGACTGAAAATCGATTTTTGGGTATTTGATGTTTGCCCAGCTAGGCTCTTTCATGGATTCCCAGGCTTTAAAAGCCTTGAGCCGCCATTCCAATAACCATTCCGGTTCATCTTTTTTAGCAGAAATCCATCGAACGATGTTTTCATTTAAGCCAAGAGGCGCCTCATCGGCTTCATAGTTGACAGACCAGCCGTGTTCATATTCTTTGGAAGTAAATTCTTCTAAAATTTCGTTGTCCTTGCTCATAAAAAAGAGTTATTTAGACTAATTATATTTTGATTCACAAATATATAACATTAATCTAATTTTTATTGTTCGAAAGGTTCGGAATTTAGGAGGGAAAAACATTAATTAAACAATCAATAAATTGATAATCAGTAATTTAATCTAATTATTAAATGATTTTAGAAAAAATTTTGTCTTTATAGAATTATGTAAATTAGGAGAAAAATCGAATAGAAAATTTATTTAGATTTAATCTTAATAATAAACTTAATTTATAGTTTTATTTTTTTTCTTCCTGCAATTGAATAGGTCTGTTTATGCTTTCTTCCAATACGATCAGGGTTTCTGTCCGGTCTATTCCCTCCACTTTTTGAATTTTGTTCAACACATCCCTGAGATGGTTGGTGTCTTTACAAATAATTTTTGCAAAAATACTGTAATTTCCTGTGGTATAATAGGCGTTGATTACTTCGGCAATTTCTTTTAACCTTTCAATCACATTGTCATAAAGAGAGCTTTTTTCAAGATAAATCCCAAGAAAAGCAGAAATATCATATCCCAGTTTGGCAAAATCAATATTTAATGTGGCACTCTTAACGATACCCATTTCCTCCAATTTCCTCATTCTCACATGAACCGTTCCCGAAGAAACGAAAACCTTTTTTGCAATTTCTGTATAAGGTGTTTTGGCGTCCTCATTCAGCAACGAAATGATCTTGAGGTCGACATTGTCAATATCCGAAATTTTATCCATCTTTGAGTTAATATATTGTTAATTTTAAAATAAAGATGGGTTTAAATTATTAAATTGTCAAAGAAATTGGTTTCTTTTTTTAAAATCAAAAAATAATTAAAAATGCTTATTGTTGGTAATACGCTAAAAACAAACTTAAATTTTTTTTTAGAAAATTAAATTGAAATTAATTACTGAAAATTTCGCTATTTTGTTTATATCCTTTCATTTTAAGCAAATTCTTTTTTTACACATCCTAAACCCCAGACCAATTTCTGATGGCTTTCATCACAGGCTTTTTCTCATTTCCCTCCCGGTCAAAGGGCAGCGGATAGTTGGTCCTTCCCTTTATGGGCCAGTTGTTAAGCCAGCTGTTGGCATCCGTCATCCCCCAAAACGTAACACGGGTTATTTTGTCTCTATGTTGGTAAAATAGACTGAAAAGTTGGCCGTATCCCTCAGCCAGTTTTTCTTCCATTATCAACGGTAGTTCCTCAGGGTAAGGGCAAGTAATATTGGTTTCATTGGATTGGGGTTGTTTCTTTGATCCTTAGGGAAGATGCCCTGATGATCAATTCCGAGCGAAGCGTTATGGTATTGGTTTTTTGGAGAATCTTATGTTGTTTTTCATGTAGGTGGTTGATCAGGTTTTTCATGGCCACCTCTCCCATATGATAACTTGGATAATTGATGGTGGTTAGATTCGGTTCTACCATCCTGGATATCAGATCATTGTTAAAGCCCACTACTGCTATTTCCCGCGGCACATCAATATGCCTTTTCTTAAGCGCAATCAAACAGCTGGCGGCACTTGTATCATTTGAAACGAGGAGGCCATCAGGCTTTTGCTGGCGTTTCATCAATAAATCTATGATCTGTTCGCCGGAGTCTTCCCCCAGATTATGTGAAAACACATCTTCCGGATAAAATTGATATCCATGGTCCATCAAAGCATACTTGTATCCTTTCAGCCTGTCGGCATAAACATTAATTTGGAGATTACCCAGGACATGGGCAATACGCCTGCAGCCCATTTTAATGAGGTGTGCGGTGGCATCATAAATGGCTTGGGTGTTATTGATCACCACACCTGTGCAATGGTTGTTTTCCGGTGCCCTGTCAAAAAACAATACGGGAATTTCCTTTTTGAAAAAGGATTCAAAATGGTCCAGATCATCTGTAGTTCCTGCCTTTGATACCAAAAGGCCGTCTACCCGGCTGTTATACATGGCCTTGCTGTTGGAAATTTCTTTTTCCAGGGATTCCATTGACTGGCTGATGATCAGACTATACCCCGCCTGGGTCGCGATTTTTTCCATTCCTGCCAAGACAGAAGATTGAAATGGGCTGTTTAGCCTTGGGACAATCACACCGATACTATTGGTTCTTTTTTTTCTTAAATTGGCAGCAAAAATATTGGATTGGTAACCCAGTGATTTGGCAGATTCAATTATTTTTTTTCGTGTATTTTCCCGTACCCTTGGATGGTTGCTGAGTGCTCTGCTCACCGTGGTTGGAGATAAACCCACATCAGATGCAATATCATAAATGGTGATCTCTTTTTTCATTGATTTACAAATTGTGCCTAAATATAAATAAACTATCCTAAAAATATTTATTAATGCAATCGATTTCAACTTACCCATAATGGTGGGGGTAAGCTATGAAGGAGTAGAATCCAATAAAAATAAGATGCTTACCCGCATATTTCCATCAAATTGCGAATTTCCCCGGCTCTTGGCCGGAATTCACTTCCAATAAATTCACTTCTGGCCCCAAATTGGCCGGAAATTAAATAAAATCTCCCATAAATTTTTATGAAATCGGTTGTATGAAATTAAATATATTGATAAGTTTACAGATCTTTGACATCATTTCAAAATAGCCGATTAAAAATATGAAATTAATAGGACTGATCCATCTATTCCTCTATTTATTCATTTTCATGCCGGTTTCAGGGAAGGCACAAAGACTGGCTTCCGTTGAAGTGGAAACGGATCCGGATGCTAAATTTGCCTTTCCGGTCACCATTGACCTGGATGCCATCACATCATTGGCCGACTCTTCCTTGTCCCTGCTAGAGGCTAAGGGAAACAGGATTTGGGAGATAGCCCACCAGGTCGATAATGAAAACGGAAGAAAATTGGTATGGATGATTAAACCGGATGGCGTCAATGAGAAAAGGATTTTTGAAATACATCAAAAGAAAGCTTCTGAAAACAAAGGGATTTTGTCTCTGGAACATAATCCCCAATCCCTCATTATACAGAAGGATCAACAGGATTTATGGCAGTATAATCATGCTGTCGCTGAACCTCCTGAAGGGGTTGATCCGGCATATGCAAGAAGCGGATTTGTACACCCCATGTGGTCTCCAACAGGAAAATCACTTACACGGATTCAACCTCCCGATCATTACCATCATTATGGACTATGGAATCCATGGACACGGGCCAGCTTTCAGGGTGAGACCATTGATTTTTGGAATCTGAAAGAAAAGCAGGGTACCGTTCGCTTTGCCAATGTCATCACCAAAATCTCAGGTCCCGTATTTGCGGGTTACAAAGTCCTGCATGAACACGTGGTTTTGAAGAATGAGCCCAGCCCTAAGGTCGCCTTAAAGGAAGTTCAGGGCACAAAGATATTTATGGTTGATAACGATTATTACCTGGCAGATATTAGTATTTCATTAAATTGTGCGACCGACGATCCTGTTGTGCTTAAAGAATACCGTTATGGAAGCCTGGGTTGGCGGACGACAGAAAAATGGGACAGATATAATAGTGAGGTAATTACTTCGGAAGGTTTAAATAGGAAAAATGCCGATGGAAGTCTGGCCAGGTGGTGCATCGTACAGGGTGAAATTGATGAGGACTATGCCGCTGTAATTATGATGTCCAATCCCACCAACTATAACCACCCGGAGCCACTGCGGATCTGGCCGGAAGACCAGTATGGCAGGGGAGACATGTATGCCAATTTTGCCCCAACAAAAAATATGGATTGGGACCTTCAACCAGGAAAAAATTATGTGTTAAATTATCGGTTTTTGGTATCTTCGGACAAATTAAGTGCCGGGGATGCTGAGGCTGCCTGGAAACAATTTGCGAAAGCACCCGCAATTACCATAATCGTGGATTAACAACAGGGGGGGTTGTCAATAGGTAATGTTTTTACCCATCATTCCTATTGATTTGAAATAATTACCACCAAATGCCTTAAAATTAAAAGTTAAATAATGAAATTTATATGTAGGAAAAAAGACAGGGAAATTGGATTATTCGAAAGCTTATGCTTCGAAACGGGACAACCCGGTCAAGTTTTAAACAAATACCTCATTTAATAAATTTAATTAACGAAATCCGTAAACAACCTAAAAAGTATGCTTCCATGAAATCGAGCATGACGAGAACGTCACACGGAGGGACGATTATAAAGCATGCGAGATTCCATATGGCCGCTAAAAAACAATTATAATCATATGAAACAACAGAACAAATCATTACTTTCCAGAAGAAATTTTATGAAGTCTACCTCAAAAGGTGCATTGGCTGCTTCTTTTGCAGTTACCGGGTTTCCTACCATCGTGCCGGCCTCTGTTTTAGGAAAAAATGCACCCAGTAACAAGATCAATATTGGCCAAATAGGTTTTGGCCGGATAGCGATGACCCATGATTTACAGGAAACCATGAAAAACGATATCGCCAGGGTGGTGGCGGTGGCGGATGTGGACCGAAACAGGGCCACCCAGGGTAAAGCCTGGATTGAAAAATACTATGCCGATAAAAATGGGAGTGACAGTGCTATGGATGTAAAAACCTTTGATGATTATAAGGAACTGATTAATCATAAAGATGTGGATGCGGTCATCATCAGTACCCCTGATCATTGGCATGCCCAGCCAGCGATGGAAGCGGCATTGGCCGGAAAGGATATTTATTTGCAAAAACCCACCTCTTTGACCATAGAAGAGGGCAGGATGATGAGTGATACCATCCATAGGACCGGATCTATTTTTCAAATAGGTAGTCAACAGCGGTCAATAAGCCCCTGGCCACAGTTTAAACGTGCCTGCGAACTCGTAAGAAACGGAAGAATAGGAAAAATAGAAAGGATATTTGTAGGCCTTCCCGGTGACCCTCCAGGCGGAAATCCAAATGAAATGCCCATACCTGACAATTTAAATTACGATATGTGGTTGGGCTCCACTCCTTGGGTGCCCTATACTTTGGACAGGGTTCATTCCCAGGAAAGCCTTACTTCCAGGCCGGGATGGCTGCGTTGCGAACAATTTGGTGCCGGCATGATTACTGGCTGGGGAGCCCACCATTTGGATATTGCCCATTGGGGAATGGGGATGGAATATTCCGGGCCAATTGAACTGGAAGCTACAGCTAATTTCCCTACAGAAGGACTTTGGACCGTTCATGGTGACTTTGAAGTCACCGCTAAATATGCCAATGGCGTTACCATGAAAGTAAGTGGGGATTACCCCAATGGCGTTCGGTTTGAAGGAACCGATGGATGGATATTTGTAGCCAGGGGTAACGTAGGCGTGACAGAAAGTGATCCGGTACCTGGAGGAAAGGCCTCGGATGCCTTTAAAGGTTCCGATCCTAAAATTTTAACTTCGGTGATAGGGCCGGATGAAATCCATTTGTATGAAAGTGAGGAACAGCATAAAAACTGGTTGGACTGTATAGTATCCAGACAGCAGCCCATTGCTCCGGTGGAAGTGGCCCACCGTTCCTGCAGTGCCTGTTTGTTGTCCCACATTGCCATGAAACTCCCAAGGAAACTGTATTGGGACCCTATCAGAGAAAGATTCAAAAATGATGATGAGGCCAATAGCATGCTGTCCCGACCCAATAGGTATCCCTATGGAACCGATTATGTGTTTTCATAAGCTGGGTTTACGTTAAGCAAATTTCATGAAGTCATTGATACAAAGTTGGCGCTGGTTTGGTCCAAATGATCCGGTTTCATTATCGGATATCAGGCAGGCCGGCGCCACGGCTGTGGTATCGGCCCTGCATCACATTCCTCATGGTGAAGTGTGGCCCCTTGGGGAGATTAAAGAACGAAAAGAAGTGATTGCTTCAGCAGGTTTGGATTGGAAGATTGTCGAATCCGTGCCTGTTCATGAGGCCATAAAAACCCGGAATAGGGAATCGGACAAATACCTGGAAAATTATAGAACCACCTTAAAAAACCTTTCCTGTTGCGGACTGAAGAAAGTCTGTTATAATTTCATGCCTGTCTTGGATTGGACAAGGACTGACCTGGCCTATCCTTTGCAAAATGGGGCCAGGGCTTTAAATTTTAATTGGGTGGATTTGGCCCTGTTTGATTTGTTTGTATTGAAAAGACAGGGGGCCCATCAATTCTATTCCAAAGAGATCCTCTCCAATGCACATAAGAAGTGGAATTCCATTTCAAAAAAAAGGTTAAATGAACTTTCAGATATTATTCTAATGGGCGTGCCAACAGAAAAGAGCATGACCCTGGAAGACTTAAGCAATAGTATAGAAATATACAAGGCCATTGGGAAAGACGGGTTGAGAAAAAATCTGGTTCATTTCCTCCGAAGTATTCAGGATGTTTGTGTAGAGGAACAAATCATCATGACCATTCATCCGGATGATCCACCTTACCCCATTCTGGGATTGCCCAGGATGGCATCTGGAATGGAAGACTTAAAGTACATCTGTAAAGAAGTACCGGAAACTTTTAATGGCATCTGTTTTTGTACAGGATCTTTGGGAGCAGGCAAGGACAATGATCTTCCGGCCATTTTGAATGAGGTGGGTGAAAGGGTTCATTTTGTTCATTTAAGGAATGTAAGAAAAGATCCTTTGGCCAATTTTCATGAGTCCGATCACTTGGATGGAGATGTGGACCTATATAAAATCATGAAGCAGCTGGTGTTGTTAAACCAAACCAGGGAGGAACCCATACCTTTCCGGCCCGATCATGGGCACCAGATGCTGGATGACCTCTATAAAACCACCAACCCAGGTTACTCGGCCATTGGCCGGTTAAAGGGCTTGGGAGAGTTGAGAGGGCTGGAAATGGGAATTGAAAGATATTACAGGTCTAAAGGTAAAGAATAGGCTAAAGGTTTATCTAGGGTTAACCTATCATATAACTCATGTTTCGCCGTACCTGTCGGGCTTCGGCAAGCTCAGTCTAAAAAGGGAGTAATCTGATCCGGAGCGTGGGCATAAGTTCATCGAAAAAGGACAGTAAGATCGGTATGGCAAATACGTATTCCTACAGACTGCCACGGCTGCCGGGTTGTTTTTCGATACGCTTTTGATTCCCGTTGGCACCCTCGAAGTGACGGTCCAAACCCGTCATCGGCAGGCTTAGAAAGGGTTTTGAGCGGAGAATGCCGTGGGAATGCCTAGCCAGACGGGACTGCCACACCCTTTCCCAACTCCTAAACCTACCAAAAAGGGTTCGCTTGACGATTTAGTCTATTTTTTTAAGATGATCTTAACCCAATCTCAGGTTTTATATTGAGCTATATCATTTCCTCAGCACCGGAGCGTATATATTATGCTGACCACCTTTAATTTTCTGAAATATTACCAGACGCATCTATTTTTAAATTGATTTCATTTTCATCTTTTTCCAACCTTACATTGAATTCGAGGTTTCCTTCTTCGTTTTTAACCGCATTTACCCGGGTTACTTCATGCCCCGGATATTTGGACAGCAAAATGGATTCTAAATTTTCAGGCAATGGATCCTGATAAGGGATGGTATTGGAAAACCTGTTTTCCGGACCCGCTTCTGACTTTCTTTCAATAAAAACATTGCTGCCATCCGCTTGTTTGTCCAGATCAAAGGCATCATACAATTCACCAATGGCGGTGTAGGATTCATATGACAATTTATTGTTTTCAATACTGATGACCTGAAAAAGTTGCGTGTTTTCTGCAGCACGGTCTCTTTCGGCTTCATAATCTTCCCAGCCATTCTTTTTCAGCTCGTACATTTTACCTCCACTGACAGAAACCACATAGACGGTTCCTGTTTTATCCTTGGCATTCATGCCATTCATGACATTTTCTTCCGGAGAAACCCTGCCCCTGGCATAGCTGTGATCGTGGCCCTGCAAAGCCAGGTCCACCTTGTATTTGTCAAAAATAGGTTTCCATAGTTCCCTAAGCCGGGTATTTTCCCGACCTTCGGAGGCCGAAAACAAGGGATGGTGATAGGTAAGAATGGTCCATTTTTGGGGGTTGTTTTCTAATACCTCCTCCAGCCATTCCGCCTGCCTTTCCTGTTCCACATTGCTGTTGAGGGAGATAAAACGGGCATCCTGGTAATCCATAAAATAAACGGTTTCTTTCAAGCCCTCAGGACCATTATCGGGCAAGGTGAAATGGGGATTCCACTGAACGGAAAGTTTTCTCTCGGAATTTTCTCCATATATTTCAGGAATGGACTGATATTCATGGTTGCCAGGGGTGGAGAAGGAGGGCAGCATGCGGTGGATAAAACCTCCTGCGGTAAACCATTCAAACCACTCCACCTCTCTATGGGCACGGTTGACCAAATCACCGGCATGGATGATAAATCTGGCATCCGGTGCTTTTCGGTATCCCTCTCTGATCAGTCTGGCCCAAAGTTCAAGGATGAAGTTTTGGGTGTCTCCAACATACAAGAAAGAAAATTTATCGTTTTTTTGGTCAGAAGCTGTTCTGAACTGTATCCATTCGCTCCACCTGTTTCCATCACCCACCCTATAGGCATACATGGTGTCGGGATCCAAACCGGTGAAGGAAACCGAATGGTGGTGTGATTTCATTTGGGAGGTTTCTATTTGGGACCCATCCAAAAGGTCTGTCTTTGCCGTATGGGTTTTTGCGTTTCGCCAGAATTTGGGTGCTCCTGTGGCCACCGCCACTTCTGCAAAAGCTTCGGCAATGCTGGTATCGGTTCGCCAGGTGACATTTACTTCCGAGGAAGGGTCCTGGCCAAAATTCACAATAATCCTGTCTGGATGTATCGAGGGTTGGCTCCATTCATAGCGGAAGGTAGGGGCTTTATAAACCCGGTACTCCTGGGCCATGACCAACTGGCAAAGCGTAAATAATACAAGTGTAAATAGCAGATTTTTTATTGGATTCATGGTAAAAAGGTTATGATTACAATCATTCTTCGGAAGGTAATAAAATTATGGGAAGGTTTCAATAATATAGGAATCAAATATAAGCAAGAGGGGGTGAAAGAGGGTTATGGAAGTAATAAGTTATTGTTAACGATAAAAATGAATTATGATATGGTGCCTAGTGTCATGTCAAACGTTAAATGGCATTTGCCCAGGCTCGCCCCTCTGTCCCCTTAAGGGGACGACAGCCCACAGGACTGACCTTTTAGAAGATCTACATATGTTGGTTTAGCGTCAAAATTAGAGGTGACATGACACTAGTCTAAAAAGAATCTTTTGGTCAATTGCTTCCCTGGTCCAATTTCTGGTAAACTTGCTTCAAGGCAGCCATTATCTGATCAAGATCAATGGGCTTGGATACATAATCATCCATTCCGGCTTTCATGCAGGCCTGTTTGTCCTCAGCCATGGCACTCGCTGTCATGGCAATGATTACAGGTTTATGGTAGTTTTGGCTTCTGATCAGGCGGGTGGCTTCCAATCCATCCATTTCCGGCATTTCCAGATCTGAAATAATGAGGTCGAAATCCGAATCATCGGAA
>JBBDSB010000422.1:3297-5406 GCA_040905205.1 Cyclobacteriaceae bacterium | reverse complement strand
GATGTTTTTCAATAATATACATATACACAAAATTATTACAGGAAAAGTGAATTGAGCAAGCAAGCAAAAAAATGATGAGAAATTCTATCCTTTTTTTGTTCTCTTTTTCGACGTTTATCTGTTGACAAAGAAATACCGTATTCGGCAAACGTTTCCGGTGCTTTGCGGATTTTTTTCTCCTGCTATTCGAACATGCAAGACATGTTTCCCCGGTGCTAATCCTGCTGCCAACGTATAATACCAGGGAAGATGCAGGTTAAAGCTCCAACTGGTGAAAAGGTCCTGCTTTTGCCAGTCGTTGTTATCGATTCTGTATTCGATAATGCCTGCATCGGGTCCGGCGGCGACGGCCAGTCCAACAGCATTTCCGTCAAAGGTAAATTCCAGTGTGTCACCCTTATCCTGGCCAACTAGCATGGGAACATTCACATAATTGGTGCGTGTTCCCTTTCCATCGTCAGGTTTCCAGTTTTCAACCATTTGCCAGCCATTAAGTATTCGGGCCTTTTTTGATTCAATCAGTGTTCCGTTATCATAATTAGCAGTATCAATTGGTTCGGGCAAAACGTAGCGCTCAATTTTGTCGCCTTCTGCTACTTTTCCTGCCCAAGCTTTCTCGAGAAAAGTTTTCATAGATCGAAAATAAACCCCCTGCCCAAATGGAGATGGATGGAGATCTTTAAAATCGTCTTCCCAGGAAAATTCCTCCTCATCGATGCGTTCTGTTACTTCTTTTGCCAAATTAATGCTAGGGACATGGTAATGAGCGGCTATTTTTTCATGATTTTGGATCACTTCCGGCACTTGTCCTAAGCGGTATTTTTCCATTTTTTGAGGATCCACAAAATGAATGACGACGATATCTGTTGCAGAGTTATTCCGGCGAGCATGCCGAACTATTCCTTCCATTGCCCTAACCTGTTCCTGACTGCTTCTACCATTCGATGCGTCATTTACAGCAGCCTCTGCGAACAGCAAATCGACGGGACCACCAGCAAGCACATCACGTTCTAGCCTAAAAGCAGCCGGAGTGGATCCCATGGAAGGAATGCCCGCTTCTATAAATTGAAATTCAGTATCCGGGAAACGTTTTTGGAGGTAATTGGAAATACTGTCACGCCAGCCACCATTGTAAGTAATGGAACCACCCAGGAAGGCCACCCGTCCTTTTTTCTCCTGCTGAAATTTCAAAAGGCTATTTCGGATACCATGGCGCAGGTTGTGGTAGTTTTCAGGATCGAGAAGTTGTTTGGGTAATTCAGTATGGTATCTGATAAAATCAGCCGTTTGCCGGGGTGTTTCAATAGGAAAATGGTGGCCAAATAAATCCTGCTTGCCTTCTGTACATGGGATAACCGTTACTGGGCCACCGAGTTTCATATACCTTTCTACAAGAACATATGTATTTTCCTCTGGTGGAACCACCTGGTCGTTTAATCCAATCATATGCAATACAGGCACCTTTGCCGATGCCAGTGCTTCGAGGTTATCAATCGGATTATCTCCGTATGCCAGTGCTTCCTGGTCCGAAGTAAACCCATATGTTGTTTTCAGCAGTTTCCAATCAGCTTCGCTCCCTCTCCCTCCTCCAAAACCACCCGGCCAGCTTTTAAAATCGCATACCGGAGCTTCTGCATAAATGCAGTTCACCTTTTCTGGGTTGCGCTTGGCCCAGTTGTAGATGAATAGCCCCCCGCGGCTAACCCCTTCCAGCGCTACTTTAGGATGGAGGTCCCATTCGTTGGTAAGGTAGTTGTAAAACCGGTTCCAAACCGCAACAGCAGCAGGACTGCCATACATATTATCCGTGTCGACATATGCCACATGAAATCCTTCGGAAAGGAGTAGACTGTCCATTTCCGTGTGCCAGTTCGGAAAACGTGCCCGCCAAACCCAGGGCTTACCTCTAAGGGATTTTTGCGGTACGGTGACATGGGAGTTCCTGCCTTCAAATTCAAAGTTATACCGCACAAAACCTTTCCAAACCGTTTTTTCTCCTGGGAAGGTTTTGACTAATGATTTTGATGAATTTAGAAACCCAAGGTTTTTGGATGAATACCCGTCAAAAATTCGTTTTCCATGGGCAACCAAACCTTCCGGAGTGAGATG
>JBBDSB010000422.1:0-3197 GCA_040905205.1 Cyclobacteriaceae bacterium | reverse complement strand
TCGGTTTCACCCTGGATCCAGATAAACGCACGCAATTTTACATTGAAACCCTTTCTTTCCAGGTTTTTTATAGCCAACCTCAAATCTTCGGTCATCCGATCATATATACCCCCATCTCCAGGAGATTTCCAGTCGTGTGCAAGGCCGGTAGCTCCTTTGGTATACTTGAATATTGCAGGATTGTAACCTGCTTTTTTGAGTTCCCGGCCAAAACTTACCTCCGGCCCGAAATGGCCTTTGGGAAACCTCCCATCCTGAGCTTGCATCTTTACCCACTTACCACCGGAACTTTGGTTATCCACAAAAGTCCAGTTTAAAAGAATAGAATCATCCAGTTCTATTCCTTCTTCCGGGTAATTAGCAGCATCTCCCATCCATCCCTGTGCATTTGACTGGCCGGACCAGATAAAAAGATCCAAATCTTTCTGTGCAACTGCAATGGAAGGTAGCAGTACGAGTAAATGCAGGAATTGACAGACTATTATTGTGGAACGCTTCATTTTAATGACCCTCTTACTAGTGGTTAAAAACTACTTTCTCTCCTTCAGAAAAATTAAGTTTTATTAACTGCCCATCTTTCAAATATTCTTTGTCAGCTGTAAATTCATCATTACCAAACGGATTTTCAAAAGCTAATTCCCCGCCTTTTTCAGAGGTAATTTCCAGCTTTTCGACTTTTCCGTTTCCCATAGTTGCAGAAACCAGGAATGCACCTTCGGTACGCAGATTTGTAAAAGAAATTTCTTGCCAATCTAAAGGAATGGCTGGCAACAACTTTACCACGCCAGTATGACTTTGTATCAACATTTCCTGTATACCTGCAGCAAAGGCAAAATTTCCTTCCAGGGTAAAGGGACGGTAGGTAAAGTTCGACTTGCCGGTTCCGGATTGGTCGCCGTTTACATGGAAACTGTTTGGCAAGACAAAGGAGGAGGCAAAATCTCTTAATGCCTTTGCTGCACCATTTCCATCATGCGCCCTCGCTTTTAGATTGCCCAGCCAGGCAAAGGAATAGCCGGTCCAGTTTGACGAGCCCAATGCATCCAACCGGGCAATGGTATTGTCGATGATCTCCCGGTCTTTTTCCCCATTGGACGGATTGATCAGGCTAAGGGGGTGAATCGCCATGACCTGGGAAAAGTGCCGGTGTGACTCTTTTAAGGGTTCGCCGGGAGCCACCAGGAGTCCGGTCTCGTCAATGGCATAATCGGGCCATTCGGCTAATATGGTATTCCATTCTTCCGCTTCATCCTGATAGCCAAGTTCCAAAGCGAGTTCGCTTGCGGTGGTAAAGGTCCAACGAACAAGGGCCAGGTCATAATTGGTCATTTGATCAAACCATGCCCGGGCATCGTTATTATGGATCTCGGGACTGGAAGACAAGGGAAGTTTTCTTTTTCCATCCTTACCCTGTTCAGAGAGCTCCTTTAAAAAAATAGCGACCTCCCTGATCCAGGGATAGGCTTCGTCTTCCAGAAATTCTCTATCCATAGAATACCGCCAATGCAGGTAATAATGATGTCCCAACCAGGCACTTACGGTGGGGCCAAAAGCATATTGTATCCAGCCCCCCATGGGGTCGCCTTCGAGGGTGGTTACCCCGGGTACGTTCAGCCCATTGCTGCCATAATATTCCCTGGTGTATTTTTCAAAGGTGGGTTTATGTTGATTGAGCCAGTCCAAAAATCCTTTTTCAAGGCCCAGGTGGTTGCCTTTATAGGTAGGCCAATAGCTTAATTGGGTATTCAGGTCATGGTGGAAATCACCTTTCCAGGGAGGTAACTTACCGTTGTCCGCAGTCCAGACGCTTTGAAGCGAAATGGGTGGTGCCCCTTGTCTGGCGGCAGCACCCAGTTTATACATATCCATGTAATACTGCTGCTGCAAAAGTGTATCGGGAAGGGTTATGGAGGACTGCTGCCAAAAAGAATCCCACCAGGCGAAATGACTCTCCTGGTAATCCTCCATGCCTTTGTTAAAAGCCTTTTCATTAAATTTATCGGCCAAAATGGATGTCTCCTGACCATTCTTTCTGGAGCTAATACTCCAACTTCCCTCCAGTTGGTTTCCATTTTCTTTCCATTTCGTATTCACCTGAAAACGGAACCCATCCCATCCTTCCTGTTCATAGGTAATGGTATTTTCTTCTTCTGAAAGCGTTCCAGGGGGATAGCCCAACCTCCGCAGGTCTTGTCCACTGACCGGATCCAGGGCTTCTGTTGGTCCAGCTCCTACGTATGGAGGGGGAACAATTGTTGGCAAAAGGTCAGTTTTCAGGTTTTCAAACCGAAACCAGCCAACAGGTTCCGTGGCATGTACAAAAGTCCTTAACAGGGTACCGTTTTCCCATCGGATTACACTGGTCGCTTTTTGAAGATCCAGTTTGACGGATGCTACTTCGCCTAATTCGGAAATATCAAATTCAAGTGCCGCTCCCGGGATTTTCGAAGGTCCGGCAAGGGTGTCATAGGGAAGGTCGAATTGTCTCTGCACTGCCGCATATTGCTTGTCTTCCCATTGTTTTTTCACCCAATTGAAATCATAGTTTTCAAAGTCCAGGTTTTCCATTTTTCTCAGGTCCCAAAGATCTGCCCTGTCAAGTGAAAACCTCAGCTTGCCTTCCTTTTGCCAGACAAGTGCTCCCAGCATGGCATTGCCCAGTGGAATGCCCTCATCCCAGGTCTGAGCCAGATTGGGGAAACTGAGCTCCATGTAATAGGGTAGTGGTTGTTGTTTTTCCTTGCCCGTACAAGATGCTGTTGCAACCAAGCAAAGAAGGGTGAATGCCAGGATATAGCCAGATAGTTCTCTTATTTTCATTATTTTTCAGGTTGATAGGATGGATTGGGATAGGGCAATTGTACAGCCATTTCCCCCATCCAGTTTTGCAATTTTTTATTTAATCGGGCTCTTTTTTTCGGGAGTTTCTCAGCCAGGTCGGCACTTTCTTCCCTATCCCTTTTTACGTGATACAATTCGCTTCGATTGCCCTCAAAGTTATGAATTAGTTTATAATCTCCCTCCCGGATAGCTGCAGCAGGTCTTCCCCCGAGTCCGCCACTGTAATGGGGGTAATACCAAAATAGGGGCATTTCCGCCATCCTTTTTCCTTTTAATAGTGGTTTTAGGCTATTCCCGTCCCGGTGCTGTTCTGGCAGGACGGATAAGCCCGCCATATCGAGAAATGTGGGATAAAG
>JBBDSB010000421.1:0-5415 GCA_040905205.1 Cyclobacteriaceae bacterium | reverse complement strand
ACAGTGCCAAACACGGACTTATTGGGCTTACCAAAGTTGCCGCACTGGAAGCTGCCGGCTACAATATTACTGTAAATGCGCTTTGCCCTGGCTATGTAAATACAGAACTGGTCCAAAATCAGCTGGCAGATCTGGCAAAAAGCAGAAATGTGAACCTGGAGAAGGTGTTGGACGAGGTAATCTATCCCCTGGTGCCCCAGAAAAGATTACTTGAAGTTCAGGAAATCGCCCACTATACCTTGTTTTTGGCTGGGGATATGGCCAAGGGGATAACTGGACAGGCAGTTGTAATTGATGGGGGGTATACGGTTCAGTGAGGCAATTGAACACCCATCCACAGATATGGTTCCGGAAATTAGGTTTGTTATCCCAGAATGACATTTTAATTGCTGGTACTTTTTGCTGCAGAGCCTGTCCCGGCGAATGTCGGGAGGGATTTCCACGGGAAAATCAACTTATAACGAATTGATATTTGGGGCGTTTGGGAAAAAATCCCCTCCTGAAGAATCAGGGCAGGCATACCCCCTTTAAAAGGGGGATTTACCTGATCTGCTTTTTCTGTGTTTATTTCAAGGATGGTCCTTCTTGACCAAATTAACGTCATTTTACCGATAAGTATATAAATCGAAGGTTATTAAACCATTCCAAACAGGTAATATAAAACTATGATAAAGAAAACCCCTGCGGTTTTTAAGACGGTAATCACAAAAATATCTTTATAGGATTGTTTATGTGTAAGTCCTGTTACCAAAAGTAAAGTAATGATGGCACCATTGTGTGGCAGGGTATCCATTCCTCCGCTGGCCATGGAGGCCACCCGGTGCAAAACTTCATTGGAAATCCCCAGTGCAGCGGCCTGGGCCAGATAGGTTTCATGCATGGCTGCCAAGGCAATGCTCATTCCTCCTGAAGCAGAGCCGGTAATGCCAGAAAGAACGGTTACGGTTACTGCTTCATTTACCAAAAGATTGGTAAAAGTGGAAGATATGCCATCACTTAAGGCTTTAAATCCGGGAAGTGCAGCGATTACGGCACCGAATCCGTACTCCGAAGCGGTATTCAATGTTGCCACAAGGGCCCCTATCACAGCCGTATTGATTTCAGCATTGAAATTTCTTTTGATCTGGTAAAAAGCCAAAACCACGACAGCTAAAATCCCGATCAACAAACTGATTTCGACAGCCCAGATGGCCGTTAATTTGGAAATATCAAGTTGGGGTATTCCTTGGTAGCCAAATTCCTCAAAATCAAATAATGGACCATAATATTGGGGAATAAGACCTGTAAATACCTTATTGCAAATTCCCACCAATGCCAGGGGAACGATGGCAATTCCAGGTGAAGGCAAGTGCTCCACCTCCATTTCGTCAGGTTCGTTCACATGGTTTTCCCCATACCCTTCCCCGGCTTTGGCGGCTTTTCTTTTTTGCCAGTTGAGGTAGGCCATTCCCAAAATAAAAATGAAAAAACCACCAGAAAGCCCCAGCCAGGGGGCTGCCCAGGCATCTGTATTAAAAAAAGAGGTAGGGATGATGTTTTGTATTTGTGGGGACCCGGGAAAAGCATCCATGGTGAAGGTAAATGCCCCCAAGGCCACCGTTGCCGGAATCAGTCTTTTGGGAATTCGGGCACCTTTAAACAGTTCTGCCGCAAAAGGGTAGATCGCAAAAGCCACCACAAAAAGGGAAACTCCGCCATAGGTAAGCACTGCACCCACCACCACAATGGCTAAAATTGCCCTTTCCGAACCAAAAATCCTCAGGGTAAAGGCAGTAATGGATTTGGCAAAACCTGCCATGGCGATAAGTTTTCCGAAAATGGCCCCCAAAAGAAAAACAGGAAAATACAATTGAATAAATCCCACCATTTTCTCCATAAACAGTCCGGAGTAAAATGGCAGAACCAAACCTGGATTTGTAAATAAAACAGCCATCAGGGCGGCCACAGGGGCGAATAAAATTACGCTAAAACCCCTGTAGGCAACGAATATCAGGAAAATTAATGCAAATAGAATGATCAGAATATCCATTTTTTTTTATGAAGAAGGCTCCGATTTTAAAAACTGCTTTCCAAAGTCTTAAAAACCGGGTTTAAAATCTGGTTTATAATTATTGGCAAAGGACACAACAATTTTTCTGATTGACCATTAAAGTTAAATAATAAATTTATCTGAAAAAAATCACTTTTTTGGTAAAATTAATAAAGTGAATTTTTCCTGCCTCTTGCAGAAACCAAACTCAACCTTCCCGCCAACCAGGTGGCCATTCCCTATGTCTTTCCTGAAATCCCGGCTTCTGTCAGCCTCAACGGAGGGATCCCGGAAAAAAACAGTGCGTTGGAGGCCAGCAGGGCATTAATGGTAGATTTAATCCTCAATTTTCTCAACACCGACTTCATTGGCCCAGATCTCATATTTTTCCGCCATTATTTCCACCTTTTGAGGTTCCTTTAAGGATAGATTTTCCAACTCTGTAGGGTCATTTTCAAGGTCGTATAATTCCCATTCATATTCAGGGGCTTTGGAAATAATTTTCCATTTTCCACTTCTCATGGCCTGGTGACCAAAATGTTCCCAAAAAAGCTCCCTATCTGTTGCCTCTAAATTTGGCGTGTTTATTTCAGATCCGTAACATCCAAGATCTGAATAACCTAAATCATCCGCCATAATAATTACAATATTTGGCCGCCCATCTACCTGTTTATTATCCTTATTTTGACAGCTTAATGATGAAAACAACAACAAGGGTAAAATTAAATATCCTGAATTCCTTAACATAGCATCATTTAAATTGAAGATTAAAGATTGAATTTAGGGTAGTCACCTTAATGAATGTATTTTCTAATTAAAGACCAATTGGAATAATTTAGAGTAAAATTAAATTGGCCCCCAGTACCAATTACTGAGGGCCTTAATAAGGAAAATAAAAATCAGTAGCCGGGGTTTTGCATAAACTCTCCTGGATTACTCACCCGGTCGATTTGGGTTTGTGGTATGGGCCTGACCAGGTGCATCTCCTGGATATTGGGTGCCGCATCCTGGTTATGCGCCCGCACCCTTTCCAAAAGGGTGCCGGTCCTTTTTAGGTCATACCACCTGTGTTTCTCGCCGATCAATTCCCTGGCCCTTTCTTCGAGGATAAAATCCATGTTGATTTCAGCCGGTGTTACTTGCATTTCCTCTTCCATGCCTGGTAAGGCGGCCCTGTTTCTCAACACATTGATATAGGCAGCTGCCTCAGCATTTTTATCCTGCCTCCAGGCAGCTTCACCGGCAATAAGGTACATTTATTAGAAAAGGATATTTGAAATGTTTATTTCTATTAACAAGGAAATGGATGGATAGAGAAATTCACCTTATAAATGGATATTATTATTCGAATATTAAATAAAAATAAACTAACTTCTTAGCATTTCCATTTTCCGGGAATTTTCTCCGCATTATCAGGAATAAATTTTGGGAGACTGATTCCTATTTAACATCATGAAATTAAGCCTGCCTGAGGCAGACAGGTGCGAGATTCCACCTGCCTGGACGGCAGTCAGGTATGACCGCTGAAAAAAAATTATAAACATATGAAAGAACAATGATATTTAGAATACTTCATTTATATTTTAAAATTCAATTTATTTTATTTGAAATATTTTTTCTGATTTTTCCATTTCCTTTAAGGTGAGGATGCTATTGTTCAAAATAAATTATTTAATTTAGATTTTAGAGTCAAAATAGGGTGAAGAGACAAAAACCACCTTCTTTAATAGTACTTATCGATTGCCCTTTTACAAAATTTAACTATTTCGGTAATTTATTTAAAGAAGCCAAATTAAACCTTTCCACCAATATTTCTTTCCTCCGATAACGAAGCCATGTATGTCATATTTACTTGTGAATTTTTATCTAAACTACAAATACCATAGTTAGAAGTACCCTTATTGGCTTTTACCTGAAAAATGGGTTGTTGAAAGAAAATAGTCTTTCTGAGCGTAAACTGAATAATGAAAAACAATCGAGCTTTGCATGATTAAAGATTTAGCAATGAATTAGGTTATGGTAAAAATAAAAATTATTATAGGTGTTTGTTCCTTGTTGTTCTGCCACTTTCTATTTGCAGGTGCACCTGTAGATTGGAATAATAGCCCAAATGGATGGAAGGCAGGGGTGGCAAAAGTCAAAATCACACCTCAGGAATCCATGTGGATGAGAGGATATAGCAGTCGCAACAGGCCCTCCGATGGAACCTTGCATGATTTATGGGCAAAAGCATTGGTACTGGAAGATGCGGGTGGAGAAAAGGCGGTTTTGTTAACTCTGGACCTTTGCATCATCCAGAAAAGTTTTTCGGACCTTATTTGCGATAGGTTACAAAAGATATACAAGTTCAACCGATCCCAAATTATACTGAGCCTTTCTCATACCCATTCCGGGCCTACGATTCGAGGAGAGGGCGATCATATTTATTTTGGATTAAATGAAGCAGATCTTCAACAGGTTGAGCAGTATTCTGATAAGCTGGAAGATCAGCTTATTGCCATAGTGGGTGAAGCTTTGGAGTCCATGGTTCCGGTTAAGTTAGCCAGTGGCAAAGGGGTGTCCCGTTTTGGCGTAAATCGCCGGAACAACAATGAAAAGGAAATCAACCAGCTCAATCAACTGGAAGGGCCAATTGATCATTCGGTTCCTGTGATTAAAGTTACAAGCCAAACTGATAAATTGTTGGCAGTGGTTTTTGGGTACGCCTGTCATGCCACGGTCCTTAACTTTTACCAATGGTCCGGTGATTATCCGGGTTTAGCTCAGGCTGCCCTGGAGCAGGAATTTCCGGGAACTACGGCGATGTTCTTTGCCGGAACGGGGGCGGATATTAATCCACTGCCCAGGCGCACGGTATATTTGGCAGAACAATATGGAAATTCTCTTGCGGCGGCTGTCAAGCGGGTCCTTAATGAACCGATGCGTGACCTAAAACCAAAACTGAAAACCAAATATTCAGAGATTGAACTTTCCTATTCAGCCTTTGCAGCCAATTCGGTTGACAAAGGATCCCGAACAGGCACCTATCCCTATCCCATACAAGTATGGCGGATTGGGGAACAAAATTTAATTGCCCTTGGGGGAGAAGTTGTGGTGGATTATGGCATTCAATTAAAAAAAATATTTGGACAGGATCTTTTTGTGATGGCCTATGCCAATGCGGTAATGGGCTACGTTCCCTCATTAAGGGTATTGAAGGAAGGGGGCTATGAAGGTACCAAAGCTTTAAATTCCAATGACGGTCCTAGCATTTGGAAACCGGATATTGAAACCCTTATAATCAAGGAAGTTCTTAATTTAGCTGATCAGGTTGAATTATCAGTAACTGAATACAACCCCTGATTCAGGAATAATTATGATGGCCAATCTACATTAATGCCTTAGCG
>JBBDSB010000420.1:0-31637 GCA_040905205.1 Cyclobacteriaceae bacterium | reverse complement strand
AGAGGCAAAAAAAATCGAAAGGGATGCTGAAAACCTATACCGTTACATGCTTAATGGCATTTTATCCTTTAGCCCGGTGGTGGCCTGTACATTGGTGGGAGCAGCCTCCCAGCTGTTAAAAGGAAAGAGATTTCCTATTGTGTTTATTGATGAAGCCGCCCAGGGCCTGGAACCGGCTTCCTGGATCCCTGTTCTCCTGGCAGAAAAAGTGGTGATGGCTGGTGACCATTGTCAATTACCCCCAACAATCAAATCCAGAGAAGCATCTGCCAAAGGATTGAAAGAAACCCTTTTTGAAAAATGTATTGTCAGAAACCCTGATGCCTCAAAGATGTTGTCCCTTCAATATAGAATGCCGGAACCGATCATGGCTTTTTCCAATATTTATTTTTATAATAGTCAGCTCAAAGCAGCCAGCAACACTTTATATCATTATTTGGAACAGGATGAACCTGTTTTGGAGTTTATTGATACAGCAGGAAGTGGTTTCGGTGAGTACCAGGAGAAGGAATCCCTGAGCTTGCAGAATAAGGAAGAAGCGGAAGCGGTTTTGAAAATCCTGACCAATTTGCTGGAAAGGGTAGGATTAAGAGCCCGATCTGGAGCCTTCTGGGAAATTGGGTTGATCGCTCCTTACCAAGCTCAGGTGAAGCTCCTGAAAAGGTTGATTCTGGAAGAACCCAATTGGGAATTATTGAAAAAAACGGGAAAATTTCTTACGGTGAGCTCTGTAGATGGGTTTCAGGGACAGGAAAAGGACATCATAATAATCAGTATGACCCGATCAAATCCCCAGGGAGAGATTGGGTTTCTTGCAGATACCAGAAGGATGAATGTGGCCCTGACCCGGGCGAAGAGAAAATTGATAGTCATCGGGGACAGTGCTACCCTGTGCAGCCACCCTTTTTACCAGCAATTTTTGGGTCATCTTCAGGAAAGAGGGTTTTATAAAAGCATTTATGAATACCCTGTTTTTTAGCACGGATTAAATTAAGGACTTTTTTTGATAGGCGATATTCAGATAAGCCAAGGCTTCCCCGAAAACAGCGGCAGCTTCTAAAAATGGTGAGGCCACTTTCCTGCCGTTTAAACGACTGAGCAATAAGCCATGCAGGCAATTGATAAAAATCTGGACCTCATGTCCTGGGTTTTTTTCTCCTGCGGCCTGGATCAGGTCCAGAAGATAGGGTTTGGTTTTCACATTCAGATTAAAATAGTCAGGATCTTTTTTAATTAAGCGCCAATGGAGAGCTGCCAGCTCATCCACCAGTTTTTGGGTCTCAGAAAGGTGGCCTTCTTTCTCTATCCCTTGGGATTTCATCCTTTTGGCCAGTTCTTTATACCACTGATCACTTTCTGCTCTTTCCTTTTCAGGAATTTTTTCATGAGAAAGAACATATTGTTTGATATCTTCAAGATTAAAATCATAGGCCCTTAGGAGGTCCTCCATGCGGTACATATAAAGAATATACTCAACAATATTTTCTTTTTTTTTATTTTCGGCGATGGATTTCATAATCAATCTAGTAAATGGTGGTTTTTAGGTCCTCCAGCTCTGCCAGGAAAAACCTGTCCCATTTCATTTGCATTTCCTTATTTCTTGGTTTTGTAGTCTGGGCATCATACTGTGAGTCCAGGCGATTCCAGTCTTTGAAATTTTCTCTTATGATGGCATTGAGCTGTACTTTGTAATTTTTTGGATGGAACTTATAAGCATTTACATCTCTGACAATTCTGTGTCCGATGATCTGGGCAATTAGAAAATGGCCGTTTTCATGGTGTAAGACCTGACTTTTGATCCTTTCATCAGATCGGGATAAAAAATCCACATTCACCTGTGTGAGTTCTTTTTGGAGTTGAACCTTGGCTTCTATGGTTAAATACACATGGTCTTTAAGGGGAGTGAGGGCAAGAATTTCCACTTCACAGGAACTTATGCAAATGGCATTGATACTGGTTTTCCCTTTGATGACATCCACTTTTTTAAAGTCCTCCCATTTTAAGGTCCGTTGGGGAAAAATGGATACCTTGCCCCGTACCTTATAAGGCTCATCCGGGGGGCTGCTTCCCTGCAAAAACAGCATTCCCAGCAAAACGATTATTTTATTTAGGGGCATATGGTCAATAAAAATCAGAATTATGGGTTTAAACATTGCAAAATGGTTCCTGGTTCCTTCTTTAAACGTATGGCCTGCCCTTTAATTTAAATGGCCATTTCATATTAAAACCCTAACTATTTACTATTTTTGCACTTAGTATGAAAATGCAAAAAATAAGAAATTTCTGTATCATTGCCCATATAGACCATGGCAAAAGTACCCTGGCTGACCGACTTTTACAATTCACCAATACAGTAACCGATCGGGAAATGCAGGACCAACTGCTGGATAGCATGGATTTGGAAAGAGAAAGGGGGATCACCATTAAATCCCACGCTATCCAAATGAAATATCCCTATAAAGGCGAAGAATACACCCTGAATTTGATTGATACTCCTGGCCATGTGGATTTTTCCTACGAGGTGTCCAGGTCCATAGCCGCATGTGAAGGGGCATTGTTGATTGTAGATGCTTCACAGGGAATAGAGGCCCAAACCATATCCAATCTTTACCTTGCCATCGGCCATGACCTGGAGATCATTCCTGTTTTGAACAAAATAGACCTTCCAGGTGCCCAACCAGAGGTGGTAGCTGATGAAGTAATGGAAATGATTGGCTGTGAAAGGGAAGATATTATTCTGGCATCCGGTAAGGAGGGAATTGGCATAGAGGATATATTGAATGCAGTAATCGAGAAAATTCCCGCACCTAAAGGAGAGGAAGATGCTCCTTTACAAGCCATGATCTTTGATTCGTTATATAATCCATTCAGAGGAGTTGAAGTTTTGTTCAGGATTTTTAACGGTACCATTCAAAAAGGAGACCGGATTAAGTTTGTCAATACAGGAAAGGAGTATGAAGCTGATGAAATCGGGGTTTTAGGGATACAACAGAAACCCCAACAGATCATGTATGCCGGTAATGTCGGTTATTTGGTTTCAGGGATTAAAGTGGCCAAAGAGGTGAAGGTCGGAGATACCATTACCCATGTCAAACGACCCTGCAGCCAGAATATTCAGGGCTTTGAAAACGTAAAACCCATGGTTTTTGCCGGTATATATCCCGTAGAAACCACTGATTTTGAGGAGTTGAGGGCGTCCATGGAAAAATTGCAGCTCAATGATGCCGCTTTGGTTTGGGAACCTGAAACTTCTGCTGCTCTTGGATTTGGATTTAGGTGCGGTTTTCTGGGAATGCTCCACATGGAGATTATTCAGGAAAGGCTGGAACGGGAATTTGACATGACGGTGATTACAACGGTGCCCTCTGTTCAATTCCGTGCCCTGATGAACAACGATGAATTCAGGGTAGTAAATGCCCCTTCTGATATGCCTGAACCCAACTTGTTTAAGCACATTGAGGAACCTTTTGTAAAAGCTTCCATTATTACCGCTTCTGACTATGTAGGTCCGGTGATCCAGTTGTGCATGGATAAAAGGGGACAGATTAAAAACCAGGTTTACCTGACTTCTGACCGAGTTGAGTTGAGCTTTGACATGCCTTTGGCTGAAATCGTTTTTGATTTCTTTGACAGGCTGAAAACCATCTCCCGGGGATATGCTTCTCTGGATTATGAATTGATTGGATTCAGGACCTCCCATATGGTCCGTTTGGATGTGATGTTGAATGGAGAACCCGTAGATGCGCTTTCTGCCATTGTCCATAGAGACAAAGCTTATGATTGGGGCAAGCGGTTATGTGAAAAACTCAAGGAATTGGTTCCACGCCAAATGTTTGAAATCGCCATCCAGGCAGCCATTGGTACCAAAATTATTGCCAGGGAAACCGTAAAGGCGATGAGAAAAAATGTTTTGGCAAAATGTTATGGTGGAGATATTTCCCGGAAAAGAAAACTGCTTGATAAGCAGAAAAAGGGTAAAAAGCGGATGCGGCAGGTAGGTAACGTGGAGGTTCCACAGGAAGCATTCATGGCGGTATTAAAATTGGATTGATCAAAGCGTAAACGCCTGTAGGTAATTCGGTAGCGCTCATTTTAGCTCATTAAATTAATAAATAATTTGAAAAAACAGGGTAGTGGCCCGGATGGTTAAACCCCAGAAAATAAATAATGGAAGAACTTGAAGCACCCATAAGAATAGATGGAAGAAAAATTTCAAATGAAATTAAGGATGAAATTGCTGCCGAGGTGGCCGAAATAAAAGAAAAAAATGGGAAAATCCCACATTTGGCGGCCATACTGGTGGGAAATGACGGTGCCAGCCAAACTTATGTGGGTGCAAAAGTAAAAGCCTGTGAACAGGTAGGATTTGAGTCCACATTGGTTAGACTGGAGGAAAATGTTTCTGAGGAGATATTGCTCATTGAAGTAGAAAAAATCAATGAGAACCCTGAGATTGATGGACTGATTGTCCAATTGCCACTTCCAAGCCACATCTCTGTTCAGAAAGTAACCGAGAAAATCAAACCTGAAAAAGATGTAGATGGTTTTACCCCTTCCAATGTTGGAAGAATGGTGCTGGGATGGCCTTCCTATATATCTGCCACTCCCAATGGAATTGTGGAATTATTGAAAAGGTATGACATCAAAACTTCTGGCAAACATTGTGTGGTAATTGGGCGAAGCCATATTGTGGGCTCACCTATGAGCATTTTGATGGCCAGAAATGATTATCCCGGAAATTGTACGGTGACCCTTACTCATAGCCGGACCCAGAATCTTAGGGAAGTGGCCCGGTCAGCTGATATCCTAATTGTTGCCATTGGAAAAGCAGAATTCGTCACCGCTGATATGGTGAAGCCGGGAGCGGTCGTTATTGATGTAGGCATACATCGGACACCCGACCCTACCAAAAAAAGTGGGTTCAGGCTAATAGGAGATGTAAAGTATGATGAAGTGGCTTCGAAAGTCCACGCCATTACACCGGTCCCTGGGGGGGTGGGTCCTATGACCATCGCTTCATTGCTTTACAATACCCTACTGTCTGCCCAAAACAAAATTTATTTGTAAATTGCCCAAAAGAAAAACAATAGCGGTTCAATTACCCGCTTAACCAAAAATTATGGAAAAAGATAGAAAGTTAATTGATAAGGGGTTAAAATTGCCTCTGATGGAAGCATTTTATACCATACAGGGAGAGGGAATATTCTCTGGACAATCCGCTTATTTTATTAGATTAGGTGGCTGTGATGTAGGTTGCGTTTGGTGTGATGTTAAAGATTCTTGGGAAGCAGGAAACTGGCCATTGCTGTCGGTGGAGGAAATAGTTAAAGCTGCAACTGCTTACCCGGCTCGTTTGGCAGTGATCACAGGCGGGGAACCTTTAATGTATCAATTAGGGCCCCTTACAAAATTGCTGAAAGAGGAGGGTTTCAAAATTAACCTGGAAACTTCAGGAGCACATCCCTTCTCTGGAAATTTAGACTGGGTATGCTTTTCACCAAAGAAATTCAAATCCCCTCATCCGGATATTTATGAAAAGGCAGATGAATTGAAAGTGGTCATATTCAATAAAAGTGATTTTGAATTTGCCCAGAAGCATGCCTTGATGGTCAGGGAAGGGTGTCTCAAGTTGCTGCAACCAGAGTGGTCGAAAGCAAGCAAAATGACACCCCATATTGTGGGATATGTAAAAAATAATCCCGAATGGAGGATTTCCCTACAAACACACAAGTTTATGGCAATACCTTAAAAGAATGTTTAGAAATACCTTGATACTGGTTTTTGTTTTTTTATTTGTTTTGGAGGGAAGGGCTCAGGAATATTCCATTATCGATAAAAGGGCGATTAAATATTTTGAAGAAGGGGAGGCTTTCCGGATGCGAAAGCAATTTGATGAGGCCATGGAAAAATACCAGGCAGCCTATCAGAGAAGCACAGATTTTTTTGAGGCATACATCAAGCATGCTCAGGTTTTGTTGAGTAGAGGAAAGGCTGAAGACGGTTTGAAAATCGCCCAAATCGGTGAAATGAGGGTTAAAAAGGATGATTCTTTTAAGGGACAATTTGGTTGGCTAATTTCCCAGATTTATCTCAAACAGGGAGAATTTGAAAAAGGCTTGGAAAAATTCGAACATAGCAAATCCTATTTCACTGATGCGTTCAAGTCATCAAGGCAATACCAGGAAAAAATAAACCAAATCAACTTTATTGAAGCCGCCATTAGGGATCCCAAGCCCATAGAAAAAGAAAGACTTCCACCACCCCTCAATCAATTCAGGCTTCAATATTTTCCCGTTCTTACAGCGGACAGCAGGCGGATGTTTTTCACAAAAAGAGATGGGCTCCAACCTTATCAAAACGAAGATATTTTTATTTCCAATCAGACAAATGGTGGTTGGACCAAACCGGAATCCATATCTGCCCGCATCAATACCAAATACAATGAAGGAACATGTACCATATCTGCAGACGGCAATATTCTTATTTTCACCTCCTGTGACACCCCAGACTCCTTCGGGAGCTGTGATTTATACCTTACCCAAAAAGTAAGCGGAGAATGGCAGAAGCCTATCAACATGGGTAGAGAGGTGAATTCCCGCGAATGGGATTCCCAGCCTTCATTATCGGCAGACGGCAGCCTTCTTTATTTTTCATCCAATAGGCCTGAAGGTCACGGAGGGAATGATATCTGGTTTACGGAAAGAAAGCCTGATGGTTCTTGGTCGAAGGCCAGGAACTTAGGGCCAAAGATAAATACGATAAGGGATGAGGTTTCCCCATTTATATTTTTCAATAATCTTGTTTTGTTTTTTGCTTCTGACGGGCACGCAGGATTTGGGGGAAAAGACCTTTATATGTCTACCTACGGACCGCAGGGATTTGAGGTACCGGAAAATTTAGGGTACCCCATCAATGATCATAATGACCAGTTGGCCTTGTTTATCTCAGCTCAAAAGGATTATGCTTATTATACAGAAAATGTATTTGAGGAAGGGAGAATGGATGGTTCTTATTTGTATCGGTTTGGTTTCCCGGAAGAAATTGACCTTGGAGAAGAAATCATTGTCACCGAAGGAACCGTCATCAACAAAGAAACAGGCAAACCGGTAGAAGCAAGTTTATCCCTGGTGGACCTGAGTAATGACAGCACACTCTACAGATTTCAATCTGATGGAAAAACAGGGACTTTTACGATGCTGTATCCAGATAAAGTAATCTCTGGGTTATATGTGGAAAAGGAAGGATATATTCCAAAAATATACAATGTTGAAAAGGACAGTTTAAAGAACAGAAAAAATCTGGAGATTTATTTAGATCCCATTTCATCGGGAAAATTTTTTGTATTTGAAAATATTTTTTTCGATTTTGACCAATCCGAATTGAAAGAGGAGTCCATCAGCTCTCTTAAAAGACTTTTCAACTTTTTGGAAAGCCATCCGGGAGTTTCCATTCTGATTGCAGGGCACACCGATAATGTGGGAAATGCGGTTTATAATGATAAACTGAGTAAGCAGCGTGCGGATCGGGTCAGAGAATTTCTGGTTACACTTGGGATAGACCCAAAAAGATTGGAAACTAAAGGAAATGGGGATAAAGCACCTTTAGTGCCTAATGATAGTGAAGAGAACAGGGCATTAAACAGAAGGATTGAGGTGATCATTCTGTAAGGATATAAGAAAAAATGGCAGTTTTATAAACTGAAAGGGATGTTTAACGTTAATAAAATATTCTATTACTCAATATACCTGCCTAACCCCCCCTTATTAAATTGGAATATTGAATGAATTTGGATAGAATTGGTTTATTATTCACCATAATATATATTTATGAGGAAAGCCCTACTGCTGATTTTGCTTACCTTTTCCCTACCGATATGGGTATATTCCCAAAGTAGGACCATTCGTGGAACGGTCACGGATTCGGAAGAAGGTTTGCCCATACCCGGGGCTACCGTTGTGGTTAAAGGAACCAACCTGGGTACAGCGACCGATATTGACGGTAACTATGAAATTGAGGTGCTGGAAGGTGACAATACGTTGGTTTTTCGATTTGTTGGGTTGAGGACCCAGGAAGTAAATATTGGGAATCGAAATGTAATCAATGTAGCCTTAATGCCGGATATCACTTCTTTGGAAGAGTATGTGGTCACTGCTTATGGGGATCAAACCAGGAGAGAAGTGACGGGAGCAATTTCTTCGGTTAAGGGAGAGGTTTTTCAGGATTTACCCATTCAATCTTTCGATCGGGCCATGCAGGGAAGGGTGGCCGGCGTCCAGGTAACTGCCGGCTCTGGGCAACCTGGTGGAACGCTCACCGTACAGATCAGGGGAGTGGGGTCTGTTAATGCCGGTACGGAACCTTTATTCATTGTGGATGGTGTTCAGGTAGCGTCCCGTGACCTTTCAGGTGCTGGACCACAGAATGCACTGGCCTCCATCAATCCCAACGATATCGAATCCATTGAAGTTTTTAAAGATGCGGCAGCAGCTTCTATTTATGGTGCCCAAGCTTCTAATGGGGTGGTATTGATCACCACAAAAAGGGGTAAACAGGGTAAAACCAGGGTCCGGATTTCTGCCCAAGAAGGCATCGTACAACCTTTGGGATTTTACGATGTCATGGATGCCAGCCAGTTGGCTTCCATAAAAAGACAAGCTTATATCAATGCAGGGCTGAATCCGCAGGATGCGCAAGCCATATTTGGAAGCCCAAGTGATGGTGATATTCAAAATTCTGATTGGGTAGGGGCTCTTTTTCGAGATGGGCGAATGAGCGTATATGATGTATCCATATCGGGCGGTGATGCAGGCACCCAGTTTTTTATTTCCGGGTCCCATACCTATCATCAGGGACAGATCATCATGTCCGATTATTCCCGTACTACCGGAAGAATGAATCTTTCCCATAGAATTAATGAGAAATTTTCCATCAACGCCAATCTTTCCTTGTCCCGCCAAATTACTAATGGAACCATAGACAGGGGAAATTTCGTGAACAGCCCATTCGTGGCAGGGTATGTATCCCGGCCAAACGTTCCCATTTATAATGAAGATGGAACCTTCGCCGAATATCCCAGTGAGCATTTATTTGGATACAATATAGTCCAAGGGGTCAATCAGGAATTGAGAAGGGGTACCAGTTACCAATCTGTCTCCAATCTGCAGATGACCTATCAGATTCTTCCATGGTTGGGGTTCACTTCATTTGGAGGCATTGATTTTTCCGATAGCAGGGATGAAAATAACCGTCCTTCCACCATTCCCGCCTTTGCGGCATACGGAGGGTCATCCACCTTTGTGGACAATCGAATCGTTAATTCCAACGCAAATGCCAACTTTAATATCAATAAAAAATTTAACGAAGTTCATTCACTTTCGGGGATTTTGGGCTACGAATACAAAGCAGAAACCCAGGAATCCAATTCTGCCACGGGGAGAGGGTTTCCCAATCCAGTACTGCGTTACCTTCAAAATGCTGCCCAGCCTTTTAACGTGGGAGGGTTTTATACAGAATATAGGCGATCAGGATTTTTTACCCAAGCCAAATACGATTACGACGATAAATACACCTTTGACCTTACCGTAAGAAGGGACGGTTCTTCCAGATTTGGCACCAATTCCAGATGGGGGAATTTCGGAGCGGTTTCTGGAGGATGGCGGATCTCCTCCGAAAGATTTATGGAAAATGCCCTTTGGGTGGACAACCTTAGGGTGCGTGCTTCGTATGGCATAACCGGAAATTCCAATATTGATAACTTTGAATCCAGAACATTGGTAGGGTCATCAGGGCAATATTTAGGGAGAGGGGCATTACGTTTTGTGCAGTTGGGAAATGACCTGTTGACCTGGGAAGAATCCCTTTCCACTAATTTCGGGGTGGATGGGACATTTTTTAATGGCAGGATCATTGCTACCGTCGATGTTTGGAGAAAAGACAGCAGAAAATTACTTTTTGAAACCCGGCTGCCAATAGATTCCGGGTTTGGTACCATTACCAGGAATGCCGGCAAATTAAGAAACCAGGGCATCGATTTTGACTTGCAAACCACCAATGTGGTTTTAGGTAAATTTCGCTGGTCTACGGCATTCAATACCTCCATTTTCTCCAACGAACTACTGGAACTTTACGAGGGACTGGATAGGGTAGGTAATGAACTTATCGTCGGAAAACCCATCAAATTTTATTATGCTTATGAATATGCAGGGGTTAATCCCGCCAATGGGGCCCCGATGTATTATGATGAGAACGGAGAATACACCTATTTGCTGGCAGATGATGATCAAAAATATATTGGAAGTAAATTACCCTGGACCTATGGGGGCCTTTCCAACACTTTTTCCTATGGCCCTATCAGTTTAGAGGTGTTTTTTCAATACCAGTATGGTAATTTGGCATTCAACCAAGATTTATACAATATGGCACAGGCGGGTTCTATCGGGCAGGATAACCAGACCGTGGACCAACTATATTATTGGAGAAACCCGGGAGACATTACCAATGTGCCCAAACCTTATGAAGGGGGTAGGGTTCCGGGACATTCCGGCTATCAACAATTTTCCACCAAACAGATATCAGATGGGAGTTATATCCGCCTGAAACAAGTATCGTTGAATTATGATCTGCCCAAATCCATTTTGGAAAAAGCCCGCATTGAAGAATTGAATGTATTTGTACAGGGATTAAACCTTTGGACCCTAACCAAATACAATGGGCTGGATCCGGAAGTGAATTCACTTGGTGATACTTACGGCACTTACCCTACAGCCAGGCAGATTACCGCCGGAATTAATTTGACATTTTAATGCAAAATGGAAATGAATAAAAACCTATTATATTTCTCCCAATTGATTACTTTATTGGGGATTGGTTGTACGGATTTGGATACTACTCCCAGGCAAAGCCTAACCCCCGAGGTTGCGTTAAATGATGTGACAGGATACCAATCCATTTCCAATTCCATGTACAGCAGGGTTTCTTCTTTTGATTATTATGGTCAGGTGATGATGATTGCTCCAGAAATTCTTGCTGATAACCTAAGGTTGGTGGCCAATACAGGCAGGTACCAGGGTGAGGAAGCCAATGGGGACAGGGATCATATCAATCTATGGAACGGCAATATCTATGGTGGGATCAATGATGCCAATCTTATTTTAGAAGGTATTGACAATGAAAATGTTTCGGGGGAACAGGATTTTAAAGACTTTATTAAGGGTGGTGCATACTTTATGCGTGCTTTATTTTATTTTGACTTGTGCAGGGTTTATGGATATGAACCAGGGATGGAGGTGGACGGTTTTAATTTAGGCCCTATATTAAGGCTTACTCCTACCTTGGTAGCCTCTGATGCTGATTTCAGGACAAGGTCTACCGTTGAAGCAGTATATGAACAAATCGAAAGTGATCTTTTGGAATCCATTTCTTTACTTCAAACTATACGCATTGATTCGGAAGAAGTTTTTTTTGGTAATGCCGGGGCTGCCCTGACCTTACTATCCAGATTATACCTGTACTGGGGAAAAAATGAAGAAGCAGAGAGTGCTGCTACTTCAGCCATGAACTTCCTGGGACTTCAGACCAATGGTGATGGATTGTTGGAACCCGGACAGTATGTCCAGGGTTTTTCCAGAGCTCCCCATCCCGAATCTATATTTGAAATTGAACTCCGGCAAGTTGATTGGAACACTGTGGAAGGGGTCAACAGTTCACTGAATTCGCTGACCTCCGACAATGAACCCTCTGCCCAATTTATCATTGGAGCTTCAAATGAATTAATGGAGGCTTATGAAGCTGAAGATGTCCGAAGAGATTGCTGGAGAGAGACCACCCGTGAAGGAATAGAGGGACCGGTGTATGCCAGTAGAAAATGGACCGGATATAAAGGGGTGTTTTTGGAGAATATACCCATCATTAGGGCTGCAGAGCTCTATCTAATCAGGGCTGAGGCCAGATTTCGAAACAACAATAACCAAGGTGCTAGGGAAGATATCAATGCATTAAGATCCAAAAGGGGCTTAGGCCCTCTGGATAATGTGCTTTCTGGACAGGCCTTGTTAAATAGGATCATGCTGGAAAGAAGGCTTGAATTTGCACTGGAAGGGCATCGGTTTTTTGATTTGAAAAGAAATGGAATGGACATTTCCAAGCATGGGGAATTCCTTGAGGTACCTTACACTGATTACAGGATTTTATCCAATGTACCGTTGCCCCAAATTCAATTGAATGAGAATCTCGAGCAAAACCCTGGATATTGAAAAGATGATTGGAAAATTTAAAATATTTGGATTATTTATATCCTTTATAGTTTCCCTAACCATGATTTCCTGCATGGAAGAATCGGGATTCAATATTGTATGGGATGGATTGGAGGTTGAATTTGAGGATGCCTCCAGACCTAATGGAAACGTCAGAAAAGTTGTGACCCAAAACAATAACAACCAGGTAGACGAGGAGGTTGTCAGGTTGAATCTGGTAGGTGCCCAAATCGATGAACCGGTTAATGTTTTGATTGGGATAGACCCTTCTTCCACTGCGGTAGAAGGTGTTCATTTTAGACTTCCTTCCAAAGAAGTAACCATTCCGGCCAATTCCAGTTTTGTAGATATCCCTTTGGAAATCCTTACGGGAAATCTTGCCAATGAGGAAATGGCTGATTTGGTACTTACCATTCTGGATGCCGGAGAGACTAAGATCAGTATCAATTACCATACACTGACCGTTGAGATAAGGCTGGCATGCCCTTCCGATTTGGCAGGAACATACAGTACGGTAAATACGGGAACCGGTGGTACCGTCAATTATGAAGTAACCATTACCGAATTGGAACCATTTACCTATAGAATTTCCGACATCACCGGTGGGGTTTATTCACAAATCTATGGTGCGGAAGATAACCCGGCCGTGTTTACGGAACTCTGCGGTGTGATATCCTTCTCCGCTCAATCCGATGTCGTTTTTGGAGGGGGAGACATTATCGCTTCGGGGAGGGTCAACGATGATGGGACCATAAGGATTACATGGAGCAAAGAAGTGGATGAAGAAGAAGAGGAGGAGGAAGGAGACAGTGGAACAACCATTCTCACCAGATTGGAATAACAATGGATAATAAAAGCCATAAAAAAAATATTAGATGAAAAAGGGTGTCATTCTGGCTTTTTGCTGGCTGATGGGATGGGGAGCCACCGCTCAAATAGCAGATCCCGGCAATTCAGGTTTATTGAATGTGAGAACGGAAGTTTTTAAAAAACTTCAACAAAATATTCGACAATATTCCTTAAATCAGGAGGAAAAAGTGGCCATTGCAGAAGCCAGAGGAATTCCACTAATCTTATATTTGGAAAATGGGAAATCCGCTTATTTTCAATACCTTGACCAGGAAAATCATCCTGTTTATTATACGACCCACAATATTAATGCTGCCAATACCACAGGTACCCGATCTCTTCAATCCGGCGGAAACCTGAATTTAAATCTTGCTGGTGATGGAATGATTGTCGGTATATATGACCAAACCAGACCCAGGGCCAACCACAATGAATTTGGAAACCGGGTTACCCAACTGGATGGTTCCACCGAAACTATCAGTAATCACGCCACCCATGTTACAGGAACCATATTGGCCACCGGAAACAATGCCAATGCCAGAGGCATGGCCAACCAGGCCATTGGCAGGGCTTTCAATTGGGATGCGGACGTTTCAAAGATGACCCAAAACAGTTATGATCCTGACCTGTTCCCGGAGGGACATTTGATTTCTAATCATTCCTATGGGATTTTGGTAGGATGGTTCAGGGATAGCAATGGAAATTGGGCCTGGTCTGGGAATCAGGGTGTCAGTGCCAATGAAGATTACCGGTTTGGCTATTATTCCAACAAATCTAGGCAGATAGATGAGCTGGCTTATGCCAAGCCTTATTATACCATTGTTTGGGCTGCGGGAAATGATCGTTCTGATGTGGGTGATGGTTCCAGGGATTCGGATGGACCTGATGATTCCATAGGACCCGAGGGCGTGGCAAAAAATAATATTACAGTAGGAGCCGTAAGCCGGGTTACGAATTATACAGGACCTGGTGATGTCCAGATGAGCTCCTTTTCCAGCTGGGGCCCCGTAGACGATGGAAGAATAAAACCGGATCTGGTGGGAATGGGGGTCAATGTTTTCAGTTCTGCCATAATCAATGACGGTGAAGGAGATGGGTATGCCACTTTGAGTGGCACCTCCATGGCTTCCCCCAATGTGACCGGCTCCTTACTTTTGTTACAGGAACTTTATAATAATAGAAATGGAAGCAGGTACATGCGTTCTGCCACTTTAAAAGCGCTTTCTATTCATACCGCCAAAGAAGCAGGGATGAATCCCGGGCCAGATTATATGTTTGGATGGGGATTATTGGATGCAGAAGCTTCTGCGAATATGATCATCGAAGAGGATGGTAGTTCCAGAATTGTTCGCGAACTTAACCTGGAGAACAATGATGTATATGAATTTGAATTTATTTCAAATGGGCTGGATCCCGTTAAAGCAACCATCGCCTGGACAGACCCTGCAGGTACACCGCCCTCCCCTTCAATAGATCCCATCAACCGAATGCTTGTCAATGATTTGGACATGAGAATCATTGATGAGAACGGGAATGAATTTTTTCCATGGTCACTTGACCCGGGAGATGGATCCAGTGCCATTGCCGCAAATACAACCGATAATTTCAGGGACAATGTAGAACAGGTTTATATGGAATCGCCGCTCCCACAACGGTATACGATTCGAATAAGCCATAAAAGTAATTTGGAAAACAGTATGCAGCCTTTTAGTCTGATTTTTTCCGCAGGAGTATCAGATGGGCAGGAAAAAACACTGTATTGGATTGGACAAGATGGTAGTTGGGAAAATCCCGGTAACTGGTCCCTAAGCAATAATGGACCCAGTGCCAATCAAATTCCTGATGAGGGTACGCGAGTGGTCATAGACCGGGCAGCCGAACCTGAAAACATTTCCATATCTCAAAATTCCAATGTTTTCAGCCTCAATATCTTTGGGGAAAATTCAGTGGATTTGAATCTAAACGGCAATGAATTAACCATATCAAACAGCTTTAGGTCCAGTAATTCCTTTACGGCCATACGGAATGGGTTGCTCCATTTTGAAAGTACAGACCTGAACGAAAATATTCTTGCCTTTGGAGAGACTTCCCTTACAGGTGTAGACTTGTTCTTTGATTCTGGTAGATGGAGGATTATTTCCATTTCTGATATAGAAGCGCTTGAAATCCGGGAAGCTGAAATCGATTTTGACCTATCTGAAATCACAGTCCATTCTCTTAAAATCCAACAAAATGCTATTTTGAGAGGAAATATAAGAAATATTGAATTTTCTGAAAGTATTGAAATCGAAGAAAACGCGGGTATCAGCAATCTTTTGGGTTTTGAGTTTACAGGAACGGATGGCCTTTATTTGGATCAATCGGGGTCGGACATAAAATATATAATCCAAGATGGGGGCAACCTGGAAGTAAGTACTTCAGGTCTGTTGGGAACCTTGCAAATCCAATCCGGAGAAATGAGGGTTATCCATCAAAATACAAGGGTAAATCAATTGGAAATAACGCAGGGAAGTGTTCTGGAAATCATGGATGATCATCTTTTGACCGTCTTTGAGGAAATTATACATAATGAAATCGGTAAGGGCAATACCCTAATCAAATCAGAAGGGAAAGGCACTTTGATCCACGAGCCCTACATAAAATATTGTTTTCTTAATGTGGACATTGAGAATGTCGATTTTGAAGGGGAAGCTGTGATCAACCTGGGTGCGGATGCCCGATTATCCAATGCTGATAATTGGCTGGCCATGCTTTGTGAAAATGTCCTGTTCCCCAATTTTGAGGTTAGGTTCAATTGTGCCGACGGGATTACCGAATTCGTGAACTTATCTGAGGGAAATGTCACCTCTTATACCTGGAACTTCGGCGGATTGGGAACATCCACTAATGAAAGCCCGATATTTATCTTTAATAATGCCAGAACTTATCCCATTACGCTGGAAATAAGGGGTCCGGGTGGGGAAAATTTCTATGAAAAGCAAGTGTCTATCAGGTCCAATACCCTATCCAGGCCCAATATTGTGGCCAATGGCGCTCAACTTACTTCAAGGATACCTGCAGAATCCTACCAATGGTATAGAAATGGACAACCCATCAATGGGGCCACCCAAAGATCCTACATGGTGGGAGACGGTGGGTCCTACCAGGTGACAGTCATTGATGATCAGTGTAACCGCATTTCCGATGTGGTGGTGATCTCTGGTATGGGAGATGAATCCTTCGCCGGTAGAGCGGGTTATTCCATAGGACCCAATCCGGTGACCGACCGGCTCTCGCTTTTCATAAACAACGATTACCGTGGAGAAGTTGAAGTGCGTGTTTTTGACAGTGCAGGACGGTCTGTACAAAGGACTAATTTTAATAAAGAGCTGCAGGGGATGGAGTTTGTGATGGATTTTGAATATCCTCAGGGTTTGTACCTGCTTCGGGTTCAGACAAGGGAGGAATTGCAGACGTTTAGGGTTTTGAAGGATTAAAGGTCAAAATCCCCACTCGACTCATCTAGGGTCATCGGCTAGGTGAGGTAGAGGCTGGGTGTAGTGTATGCTGGGTGAAATTTGCAATTTCACCCAGATATTTTCGGTGATTTGAACAGATAAAGCTCACAAAAAGGCCATTTGCAATGGCCGGACCTGACCGTATCCAGAGAAGTTTTTTACGTACTTTCAAATCGGATCGGCATTACAAATGCCTAGATTCCGTTTCTGCCTCAATAAAAGGGATGTAGATGCAATCTACACCCAGTTTGTACTGGGTGTAGTGTACGCTGGGTGAGGTAGAGAATGATGTGTTTCTTTTCTTCTGTAATATCTGGCCCGATATACAAAAAAAACAGGTAGGTTTTTACCTTGGCTTTTGTAAAATTTAATTTTATGCTATTTATGACTTATCGTTTGGTGTCCTTTGATTTTTAGTTAACTTAATGGGCAATTACCATATGGTTATTTTCGAAAAAGAATCCTTATGAAAATCCACGCTTTTTTAGCAAGCCTTATCCTGATATTTTTTGTAGGCTGTCAAAGTCCTTCATCGGTTTCATCCAACTACATGGCTTTGGAAAATATAAAGTATGTTACGGAATTTCCAGAAACATTTGTTCTCCATAATAAGAAAGTACCCGATGTGGATATCATTGGCCTTAATGGTTTCGCAATTAAGGATAGCATATTAATTTTGAATACTTCCAATAGAAATGGACTTTGGTCAATATATTCTCTACCTCACTATACTTATTTTGGGAGGTTTTTAAAAAGAGGCGAAGGTCCTTTGGAGTTTATGCAGGGTCCAATTGTTAAAACTAACGCAAAGATATTCAAGGAAGGAGACCAGTTGTTGGCATATCTTTACGATTTTCAAAAGGGGAGGCTTTTAAAATTCGATATCAGTGAATCCATTTCCTCAAAGGAGTCGCATTTAACAATAGTGAATGATGATTTACCTCCATTTTTGTTTAATTTTAAGATGATAGATAGCAGCAGTTATTTTATTAAGGAAATAAGTAACTCGAATACACAACAGATTCGTTCAATACAGCTAAGATAGCTGATGAGTTTTTAATAAAACGTAAATGTTGGTCCGTGTTTTGTTTTGCCATGGTCACCCTGAAATCTTTTCTTTTTTTGATTAACTTTGCCTCCTTAATTAAAAAGAGCGATGGTACATATAAGTCGGAAAGAGCATTTCAATGCTGCCCATAAATTATGGAATCCGAATTGGTCTGAGGAGAAAAACAAAGCGGTTTTTGGACCTTGTGCCAATGAAAACTGGCATGGTCATAATTTTGAATTGATTGTTACCTTAAAGGGAAATCCAGACCCTGAAACCGGATTTGTGGTGGATCTCAAACAACTGAGCAAGCTAATTAGAAGAAAGGTTATTGATCAGGTAGACCATAAAAATCTGAACCTGGATGTTTCCTTTATGAATGGAAAAATGGCCAGCTGTGAAAATCTTGTAATAGAATTTTGGAAAATACTGGCCCCTGAAATCGCTGCCATGGTAAAAGTTGGTGGCTTGTACAAATTAACTTTGTTTGAAACGCCCAGAAATTTTGTAGAATATTTTGGAGAGTGATTATTAGTCAATTAACCAATAAATAGTGAGGTATTACATCATCGCCGGTGAGCGTTCAGGTGACCTACATGCTGCCAACTTGCTTGGAGCATTAAAAACCTTTGATTCCAATCCGCTATTCCGGGGTATGGGTGGAAACTACATGGAGAAAGAGGGATGTGTGCTCTCCTACCATTATCAGGAGATCGCCTTGATGGGTTTCCTGGAAGTATTATTCCATTTTCGTCGTGTTTTAAAGTATCTGGGAATGGTAAAAAAAGATTTGGTGGATTTCAAACCTGACGGTTTGATTTTGGTGGATTTTGGTGGATTTAATCTTAAGATGGCCAGGTTTGCCAAAAAACACCAAATACCGGTTCACTATTACATTGCGCCAAAGGTTTGGGCGTGGAACCAAAGTAGGGCTTTGAAATTAAAAGAAAATGTAGATCAGCTCTACACGATTTTGCCTTTTGAAAAGGATTTCTTCAAAAAGTTTGATTGGCAAGTGGATTATGTGGGGAATCCGCTATTGGATGAAATCAAAAAATTCATACCCGATCCAGGATTTTTAAATACCCATGGTCTGGGTAAAAGGCCCATAGTTGCTTTATTACCTGGTAGCAGGGTTCAGGAAGTACAAAAGATGCTGGCTACAATGGTGGACCTGAGAAGGTATTTTTTGGAGGTGGATTTTGTGGTGGCAGGTGTGGAAAACCTTCCTTCAAAAATATATGAAAAAGCCCGATCAGCAGGATTGAAATTGGTTTTTAACGGCACTTACGATTTACTTTTTCATGCGAGGGCCGCAATTGTGACCTCTGGAACAGCTACTCTGGAAACGGCACTTTTTAAGGTACCTCAGGTAGTGGTATATCGGACAAGTGCTGTTTCTTACCAGATTGCCAGGCATTTGATTAAGGTGCCTTTTATTTCATTGGTTAATCTGGTAGCAGAAAGGGAAGTGGTAAAAGAATTGATTCAGGCTACCTATAACAAAGAAGCTGTGATGGAGGAATTGAGACGGTTGTTGAAGGATGGGGAAAATAGAAATGCAATATTGCGGGGATACGAGCGGTTGATTGAGAAAATTGGGCAAAAAAAAGCCTCGCAGGAAACCGCGAGGCTTATTTATCAATCTTTGATTTCATGAGCCCTGGTTCAAGCCACCTGAAGTTTCTTGAACTTTGATTTTTCAAACTGTGATTTGGCGTAATCCAGATCAATCACCAGTTCCTGTTTGCCTTCTTCAGAGGGCATTTCATACATGGCATCAGTGATGATCGCTTCACAGATAGAGCGCAGCCCCCTTGCTCCTAAGTTGAACTCTACTGCCTTTTCCACAATAAAATCAATACCGGATTCCTTGAATTCCAAACTGACATTCTCCATTTCCATCAATTTGATATACTGTTTGGTAAGCGCATTTTTTGGCTCCGTAAGGATTCTTTTAAGGGTGGCCATGTCTAAAGGATCCAGGTGGGTGATCACCGGTAACCTACCTATCAATTCCGGTATTAATCCAAAAGCCTTCAAGTCCTGTGCGGTTACATACTGGAGAAGGTTGTTCCTGTCCACCACTTCATGTTCTGAAGTCTTTTTGCTGAACCCCATGGGCTGGGTGTTGAGCCTCCCTGCGATATGTCGCGTGATTCCATCAAAAGCCCCTCCGCAGACAAAAAGAATATTTTCAGTGTTTACCGAAATCATTTTTTGATCGGGGTGTTTCCTTCCACCCTGAGGGGGGACATTGACAATGGTACCCTCGAGAAGTTTTAGCATGGCCTGCTGAACACCTTCCCCGCTTACATCACGGGTAATGGATGGATTATCGGATTTTCTGGCTATTTTATCCAACTCATCAATGTAAACAATACCCCGTTCTGCCGCCTCCACATTGTAGTCGGCTGATTGTAATAATCGGGTAAGTATGCTCTCCACATCTTCACCTACATAGCCAGCTTCTGTCAAAACGGTAGCATCAGCAATGCAAAAAGGCACTTCCAATATCTTTGCCAGGGTTTTTGCCAGATAAGTTTTACCTGTCCCGGTATCTCCGACCATGATGATATTGGATTTCTCAATTTTCACATCATCGACATCATCCTCTTTTTGACCGAGTCGCTTATAATGGTTGTAAACCGCTACTGTCAGGACCTTCTTTGCATCATATTGGCCGATGACATATTCGTCCAGATAAGAGGTGAGTTCTTTTGGTTTTTTTAGTTTGAACTTTGGTTTCTTGGATTGTTTTTTGGTTTTATCCTCCTCTCCCAAAATCTGGAATGCCTGTTCAATACAGTAATTACAGATATGAGCTGAAATCCCTGAAACCATCAGGTCTACATCTTTTTTATTTCTCCCACAAAAGGAACAAGTTACTTGAGCCATTCAGTTATTCTTTTACTTTTCTAATCAATACTTCGTCGATAAGACCGTATGCTTTTGCTTTTTCCGCTCTCATCCAATAATCACGATCTGAGTCTGCTTCGATTTCTTCCACCGTTTTACCACTGTGCTTGGCCAAGATTTCATACAGTTCATTCCTCAATTCCAATATTTGCCTTACCGTAATTTCCATGTCCTTGGACTGGCCCTGCATGCCGCCGGAAGGTTGGTGTATCATGATCCTGGAATGGGGAAGGGCGGCTCTTTTTCCAGCAGCTCCACCGGCCAATAATACAGCTCCCATTGAGGCAGCCAATCCTGTACAGATAGTGCCTACATCAGGATTGATATATTGCATGGTGTCATAAATACCAAGTCCTGCGTATACGGATCCACCGGGGCTGTTAACATAAAGGAGAATATCTTTTTTTGAATCGGTAGATTCCAAAAACAAGAGCTGGGCGGTGATGATGTTGCCAATATGATCATCAACGGCCGTGCCCAAAAATATGATGCGGTCCATGATGAGCCTTGAAAAAACATCGATTTCCCTAAAATTGGTAGGTCTTTCTTCAATGACAGACCGGGTCATGTTTTCCACAAATTCGGTGTATTGGTCAAAGGTGTTTCCACTAATTCCCTGTCCTTTGACCGCAAATTTTCTGAATTCTTGTTTATTCATTTTCTTTCCTTCTTATAATATACATACAAAAATAAAAAAAGCCCTTACAAAAGGACTTTTTATGAACAAATAATTAAGAAAATTAGTTTTCGAGTAGTTCTTTAAACTTCTCCACACTGATTTTTTCTTCCTGAAGATTGACTTTTTCTCTAACAAAATCCAATACTTTTTCGTTTTGTACAGCTGTCAAAAGTTGCATGTAATTTTGGCCTTCATTTCCCTGAAGGTAATTCTGAACGAACATATCCATACTGTCCTCCATTTGGGATCCCATTCCTGAAGAAGCCAATTGCTGGCGGATCATTTCTTTGGCTTTTTCTATCACCTCCTCATGTTCAGCCTTGATCTCATTTTGTTCTGCAATTTTATTGGAGAGCAAAGACCAGGTCAATTGCTTGGTGTAAAGAGGGAATTCTTTTTCCACATCCTGATCAGAAACCTTGCCATCATTGGCCTTGATGAGCCATTCTTTCAGAAAATTCTCTGGAAGATCCAGCTTGTTTTTTTCGATGAGGGAATCCTTTAATTGTTCCTCATTATAAACTTTGATTTCTTTTTGATAATTCTCCCCTAGAATCTGCTTTATTTTTTCCATGAACTCCTCTTCATTTTTGACTTGATCGGGTCCAAACACTTTATCAAAGAGTTCTTGGTTCATCTTGGCTTCTTCGGTCCGGTTGATGTTTTGCACCGTAAAAGTAAAGTCACCGGAAATTTTTTCTGCCTCTTCTTGTCCAATATCCAAAACGGAGTGCAGGTCATCTTTTATCGCCTTAGTGGGGTCAAAGGTAATGACATCGCCCTTTTTTGCACCTGTAAATTTCTTCACCGACCTTCCGTCAATGGCAGTTAATGGTAAGGAAAGCGTTTTTTCAAAACTTCCATCTTCTGCCTTAAGATCACCATATAAAAAGTCATTTTCCTGACTTTCCTCTGGGTTGGTCATTTGGCCATATTGCTTTTTGATATTTTCCAAAGCATCGTTGACCTCTTTATCCGTAATGTCCACATCATAGATTTTTGCATTTAGGGTTTGGTCCATATTTACCTCAACCTTTTCTACAAATCCTATTTTATATTTAAATTCGAAATCTTTTTGCTTTTTCCAATCAATGTTTTTTTCAGCTTCCTCTGCAGGTAGCGGTTCCCCCAAAACTTTAAATTCCTGTTCCTTAAGGTAATTGTTCAATGTAGAGGAAAGGAGATGATTGATTTCTTCCACTAAAACCGAGGTGCCATAAAGATTTTTCACCATGTTAAAGGGGGCTTTGCCGGGACGAAAACCTTTGATATTGGCTTTCTTTGCGTAATCTTTAATTTTGGCATCAACTTTCTGTTGATAATCAGCTTCATCCAGTTTTATCTTAACCGTAGCTTCATTGCCAGCATGTTTGTCTAATGTGATTTCCAAGGGATATTTGTTTAATGATTACCAATAACAAAAACCCTCCACCCTGATTTACCGGTATGGTAGAAGAATCAAGATCGAGGGATTGTAAAAGAATGTGCGGATGGAGGGACTCGAACCCCCATGCCTCGCGGCGCTAGATCCTAAGTCTAGTGCGTCTACCAATTTCGCCACATCCGCTGATAATGATAAGTTCAATTTTTACAACCCGTTTGCCTGTAAAAATGAACTTTCCTTAATTATTATTTATAATTTGAAGTTAAAATGAAAATTCAAATGGGCCTGAATTTCTCATTTCTGTAATGTGGATGCAAAGGTAATGATCAAATTTTAAGTTTCAATACCAGAGGGATAAAAAAAATTAAAAATATTACTTATGAAATTGATCATATCATAGGGAATAATTTTATAACTTGTATTGTATGATCAAAGTAGACATAGAGGAAGAACGGAAACAAATTTTAAAAAGGTACCGCAGGCTGCTTAAAGTGGCCAAGCCTCTTTTGAAACCAGGGGATGCCAAACTTATCAAAAAAGCATTCAATGTTGCCAATGAAGCCCATAGTGAAATGAGGAGGAAATCGGGAGAGCCCTACATTTACCATCCTTTGGAAGTGGCGCTCATCTGTGTACAGGAAATTGGATTGGGGACAACCAGTATTGTTTCCGCATTGTTACATGATGTGGTCGAAGATACTGAAATGGAGCTGGAAGATATTGAAAAGGAATTCGGTACCAAGGTGGCCATGATCATAGATGGACTCACTAAAATTGCGGGGGTTTTTGATTATGGTACTTCCCAGCAAGCAGAAAATTTCCGAAAAATGCTCATTACCCTTTCTGATGATGTAAGGGTGATATTAATCAAGCTGGCCGACCGCCTCAATAACATGAGGACCCTGGAATCCATGCCAAGGCACAAACAACTCAAAATCTCATCGGAAACCAAATATTTATATGCCCCCCTTTCCCATAGGTTGGGGCTTTATTCCATCAAATCGGAGTTGGAAGACCTGTATCTGAAATTCATGGATCAGGAAGCCTATGAATTCGTTCTTCAGAAAATTAATGAAACCAGGGTCTCAAGAAATAAATTCATCAAAACTTTTATTGCTCCAATAGAGCAGGAGCTCACCACTCAAGGGTTTAAATTTACTATAAAAGGCAGGCCTAAATCCGTCTATTCCATTTATAATAAGATGAAAACCCAGAATATTCCCTTTGAGGAAGTTTATGACCTTTTTGCCGTAAGGATCATCATCGACACCAATTATGACAATGAAAAAGTGGACTGCTGGCAGGTTTATTCCATCGTCACAGATTTTTACCGACCCAACCCAGACCGCCTTAGGGATTGGATCAGCACCTCCCGTGCCAACGGCTATGAATCTTTGCACACTACAGTCATGAGTCAGACAGGACAATGGGTGGAGGTTCAGATTCGAAGTCAGCGGATGGATGATATAGCGGAAAGAGGATATGCTGCCCACTATAAATATAAAGAAAAAGAAAATTCCCCGGAAAAGGCAGCAAGTGGTCTGGATGAATGGATTACTCAGGTCAGGTCCCTTTTGGAAAGCAATGATGGTTCCGCCATTGAGTTCATGGATGATTTCAGGGGAAATCTTTTTCAGGACGAGGTATTTGTTTTCACCCCTAAGGGGGATTTGAAAGTACTCCCTTTCGGGGCCACCGCCTTGGACTTTGCGTTTGAAATCCATACCGAAGTGGGAGCAAAATGCATTGGCGCCAAGGTGAACCAGAAATTAGTGTCTATAGGGCATAAGCTAAAAAACGGGGACCAGGTAGAAATACTGACTTCCAACAAACAAAAGCCTAATGAAGACTGGCTTAAGTCAGTAGTCACCTCACGTGCCAGAGCCAAAATCAAAGATGCTCTCAAAGAAGAAAAGAAAGGCCACATGGTGGATGGCAAGGAAATCATTCAGCGAAAACTGAAACAAATGAAAATTGATTTTTCTTCTGAGGTCGTCGAACAGCTAAGAGCCTTTTTTGAGACAAAAACCACATCGGAATTTTATTACAAGGTAGGAAAGGGAATCATTGACCCTACTTCGATCAAAAGCTTTAGAGATTTTAAACAAAAGAAAAAGCTTAGAAAAACCCCCATGTACAACGTCACGGATGAGCCTTCCTTTACCAAAGAAATTAAAAACCTGAAAGGCCCAGAACACGACCAATTGCTTATCGGGGAAGACATGGATGTAGTGGATTATATTTTGGCCAAATGCTGTAATCCCATTCCCGGCGATGATGTTTTCGGATTTGTCACTGTCAATGAAGGCATCAAAATCCACAGGACCTCCTGCCCTAATGCACTTGAATTGTTATCCAATCACGGCAATAGGGTAATCAAAGCCCGGTGGACCAGCCAGCAACAAATCGCTTTTTTGGCCGGGCTAAAAATTGTAGGGACAGATAGGGTAGGTTTGATCAATGACCTGACCAAAGTCATTTCCAATGAACTAAAAGTTAATATGCGTTCCATTACCATTGATTCTGACAGTGGAATTTTCGAAGGTACCATAAAGCTTTATGTGCATAGTACCAATCACTTGGAAAATCTTATTGAAAACCTGGCTACGGTTCCGGGTGTTTTAAAAATAGCGCGGTTTGATTAGGCCTGAGGTGGTGCATTCAAATTAAAATAAGAACCTTATATTTGTAAAAAAAATGGAGAGTATGGCTACGAATGAGACGCTTTACGAAAAGGTAAAGAAAATATTTACGGCCTATCTGGAAAACAAAAAATTAAGAAAAACGCCAGAAAGGTTTGCGATTTTGGAAGAGATATACGGCAGGGGAGGCCACTTTGATGTAGAATCACTTTATATCAGTATGAAGAATAAAAATTACAGGGTAAGCAGAGCTACCGTATACAATACCCTGGATTTGTTGGTGGAATGTGATTTAGTAACCAAACACCAGTTTGGGAAAAACCTTGCTCAATATGAGAAATCCTATGGGTATAAACAGCATGATCACCTCATCTGTACAGAATGCCACCAGGTGAAAGAATTTTGTGATCCCCGAATTCAGAATATCCAAAACACCGTTGGAGAAGTGTTGAATTTCAGCATCATTCACCACTCTTTGATTTTATATGGCAATTGTACTGATGAACAGTGTGAACATAAACCCGGTGTTAAATAAAATCAATTTATAGACAAAGTAAATATTTGAAATGAAAGCGGATTTTCAATCATATATTAAAAACAAAACCCTGGTTTTAAAACTCCAGGGAGACCTGATAGGAGATGAATCAGGTCCCAAATTGGTGGGGTTGGTTACTGATGCCCTCAATGAAGATGTCATTCGCTGTATCATCGATCTCAGTGAGGTGAGGTATATCAGCTCCAGTGGAATAGGCGTGTTGATTACCATATTGACCAAAATGAGAAACGCGGGAGGGGAAGTTTACTTAACCTCCCCATCAGAACACGTAAAAAAATTATTGATCATCACCAAACTGAACAATATTTTTATGGTTTATGATTCGTTGGAAGAAGCATTGAAAAATCAAGATGACCTCATTTGAATTTTTTCAATTAAAATCAATGGGGTATTTGTAAGTTCCTGTCAGGATGGCAATATTCGTGTCCGATTTTAATCAATACAAAATATACAGAATATAAAAAAATGAAAATGGATGTTCTTTTAGGTCTCCAATGGGGTGACGAAGGCAAGGGTAAGGTGGTGGATTACCTGGCACCCAAATACGATTTGGTGGCCAGATTTCAAGGGGGGCCCAATGCCGGCCATACCTTGGAATTTGACGGAATCAAACATGTACTACATCAGATTCCCAGTGGAATATTCAGGGAAAATCTCGTTAATATCATAGGGAATGGGGTAGTTCTTGATCCTGTAGTACTCAAACAAGAAATTGAGGCGCTTAAAAAATTCAATATTAATTTCAAAAAAAAATTATATGTCTCCAAAAAGGCAACCATCATTCTCCCTACCCACAAATTATTGGATGCGGCTTATGAAAAATCCAAGGGAGATAAGAAAATCGGTTCTACCCTCAAAGGTATAGGACCTACTTATCAGGATAAAATTGGGAGGATCGCCCTAAGGGTTGGGGATATCCTTAGGGAGGACTTTTTGGAGAAATACCGTGCATTGGTGGATCGGCACCTATCCATATTGGATTATTATCAATACAATCGCAAGGATTTTTCGACCCTGGAAGCAGCATTTTTTGAAGCAGTGGAATTCTTTAAAGGGCTTAATTTGGAGGAAACCGAATTTATGGTAAATGAGGCCATTAAGAGTGGGAAAAAGGTATTGGCTGAAGGTGCACAGGGTTCTTTATTGGATATTGATTTTGGGAGTTACCCATTTGTAACCAGTAGTAGCACGATGACTGCCGGGGCTTGTACAGGTTTGGGAGTGGCCCCTTCAGCAATTGGATCAGTTTATGGTATCTTCAAAGCATATTGCACCAGAGTAGGCAGCGGCCCGTTTGCTACCGAATTGTTTGATGAAGATGGCGAAAGCATGAGAAGGGAAGGGAATGAGTTTGGCTCTACTACTGGAAGACCCAGAAGATGTGGTTGGATAGATCTGCCCGCTTTAAAATATTCCATCATGATCAATGGTGTTACTGAATTGTACATGATGAAAGCGGATGTACTGAATATTTTTGAAGAAATAAAAGCCTGCGTGGCCTATGAACTAAAGGATGGCCAAAAAGTGGATCATCTTTCATTAAGTACCACCTCAGATGAAATTAAACCGGTATACGTTACCCTTAAAGGTTGGCATTGCAGCTTAGATGATGTGACGGATTACGCCGGGTTTCCCAAAGCGTTACAAGACTATGTGGATTTTTTGGAGAAACATTTGGATTTGCCCATCAGAATGATTTCAATTGGTCCGGACAGGAAAAAAACCATCATCCGTTAGTTTCAGGTGTTTCCTCTTCATCATCCAAATGATGGCTTCTTTTTACAATAAAAGGAAGCCTTTTTTATTTTGCGTTTAATTTGTTTAAATTAAGGGCCTTTTGATTTGTTGGAAGGTGGCACTTTTGGTACTATATGTATTAAAAAGGGTCAGGTTAAGTCCGTATAACGATATCGATCATTGGCTATTAAAAACGCATGTGTCATTTTCCTGTGCTTGTTGTGGTTAGGTCAGGGTGCTTTTTACCCTGCTCTGGCCCAAGAAGGATTTCCATATTGTGAATCGTTTCAGGGAAATTTAGAACGGCAGGCAACGGTTCTGGGAGGAGCTGCCAGATTGCTGGATGGAGTAGTGCGCCTGACCGATGCAAAAGAACAACAAAACGGGTTTATATTTATCAATATCCCCTTCCCCTCAAGTTTTGGCGTAAAAACCTCCTTTGAATATTTCAGCTATGGTGGAACAGGAGCAGATGGACTTTCCATGTTTTTATTTGATGCAGCTACCCCCTCATTTTCACCGGGGAGTTTTGGGGGTTCATTGGGCTACGCTCCAAGTAATGGCCCCCAAGGCAGGGCAGGCCTCACTGGAGCCTATTTGGGAGTAGGTTTTGACAGTTTCGGGAATTTCGGAAATGAAGTGAGCGGTAAGGCGGGAAGTTTTCCAAATGGTGCCAATGAACTTCATCCCAACAGCCTGGTGGTAAGGGGCCCAGGACAAGGAAACAATGGTTATGAATTTGTTGCGGGTGTTAAGACCAATGAAGGAGGAGACTTTGGGCTTCCTCAGGATCAGCGGTTTCCCATCAGTTCGGGTGGACAGGGTACTGGCAGGGTCACCGACCCTAATTTACCGGGTTACCGAAAAGTATTCATTGATCTCATGCCTGGAGGCCAGGATGGGGGATTCCTGCTCACGGTAGAAATGAGGGTGGGCCGACAAAACCAGGACCCCAGGACGGTAATCCTCATGGAAGAAGTTCCTTATCCTTATGAAGCTCCGGAACAGTTAAAAATAGGTTTTACCGCATCTACCGGCAGCCTAACCAATATTCATGAAATCAGAAATTTATTGGTAGAGGTGTCTGATGAAGATGGTTTATCAGATTCTGAAGGAACTGATTTGGACGATCTGAGTATATGTCTGGGACAAGAAAATTTCCTTGATTTACCCATGGAGGATATTCTGTTGCCCAATGAAAATGCTGAAATCAGCTGCATGAAGTTTTATGCCAATATGTCGGAAATCAATGAGGAGGGCGATGATCCTTGCCTTACAGGCAATTGCAGCGAAGAAGCAACCACATTGGAGATCCAGGAGGGCACTTTTAAATACCTGGGAAAAAATGGAGCATTTTCCTTTACCCCGCGACCAGGGTTTAATGGAGATGAAATTGAGGTTTATTATACCATCACAGACAGCTATGGAAAAACATCTTCTGGAAATCAAATGGTCCTTCAGGTGTATGAGGCACCAAGTCCGATTACGCTGATGATCAATGACCTGCCGCTAGCCGAATATAATGCCTGTCCTGAGGAAGAAATGTTGTTGAGTATTTATTCGGAAGATCCTATTGTCCAATATGAATGGTACAAAGACGATAACCTACTTGAGGGTCAGGATGGTCCTGAATTGGTAGTTGATCAGGAGGGAGTATATTTTGCCAAAGTTCTAGGTGCCATAGGTTGTCCCCTGACCTCAACAACAGGGACCATTACTAAAATTCCATTCCCTGATCTTGAAATTTTAAGTCCCATACAGGTGTGTCATCCCGATCAGTTTCCGGATATCCGGGAATATATTACAGATTATGATGAGGAACTTTGTGATTATCAAGTAACTGACGGGGAAGGCAATGCGTTTATTGGGGCTGGTATAGATTCCATAAGGAGTGAGGGACAATATTTCGTGCAGGTTAAACCTAAGGAACTGGAGTGCTGGTCTGAGCCCCTGGCCTTTGACATTATGGTTCCGGAGGAACCTTTGGAAGCCCTTTTTGATTATGTCCTAAATGATACGGGATTAAAGGAAGAATCGGAAGACGGTATTTTGTCTAGCGACCGGATCCGGTTTTTGGATCAATCTTTAGGTTCTCCGCGTAGTTGGGAGTGGGACTTTGGAGATGGAGAAACCAGCCGGCAAAGTTCCCCTTCTCATGTATATGATCAAAAGGGTAATTTTATAGTCACCCTGACGGTGAAAACTTCGGAAGAATGTTTGGCGTCTTTTCAAATGGAAATTTCCATTACCAAAACCTACAGGGTCATGTTCCCAACCGGGTTTACCCCCACTAGGGAAGGTGACACCCATTTTAGACCCAAAGTAAAAGGCATAGCCTCCATGGATCTGAAAATTTTCAACGGTTGGGGGGAAATGTTGTTCCGGACCACAGATTTGAATTCTGACGGCTGGGATGGCACATTAAATGGTCAACCAATTCCTCCGGGAACCTATGTTTACAGAGCTGATTTTGAAACGAACCATAACGAGGAGGTCATCAGATCGGGTAAATTTTTATTGATAAGATGAAGAGAAACCCTTACATATTGGGCTTAATTTGCTGGATGACCTGTTTTATGGACCTAATGGCCCAGGATATGCAGTTTTCTCAATTTTATGCTTCACCCATTTACCTTAACCCGGCATTTACAGGTAGTACGGAATGGACCAGGGTAGGCATGAATTACAGGAATCAATGGCCGGGTTTGGAACATAGCTTTCATACCATGTCTGCTTATTTTGATCATTTCATAGCCCATAAAAAGAGTGGTATAGGGGTTATTGTCAATGGCACCCGGGATACTTTTGCTCAGCTCCAGAATATGGAAGCAGCAGCAACCTACTCCTACAGGGTGCAATTGGGAGAAGAAAGCTTTCTGCATGCCGGGGTGCAGGCAGGTTTTGTCAACCGCAATGTCAATGTGGAAGATATTGTATTAGGGACCCAATTGAACATCGATAGGGGCATAGTGATGGGGGATGGGATTTCATGGATTACCGACGATAGTCAAAGGAGTCATGAAGACCTCAGCACAGGACTCTATTTTTATAATAAAAAGTATTGGTTGGGGGCTGCCGCACATCACCTTACCCGTCCTTATATTTCCTATTTGGAAATGGAAGAAAATCGTCTCGATATCCGGTATTCTTTGCATGGTGGGGTGAGGTTTAAGATCAGAGAGGGTTCCATCAATGAAGTAATCAATAATACCCTTCAGGAAAGAACTTTATCCCTGGCTTTTAATTACAAACGCCAGGGCTTATTTGACCAATTGGATATTGGCTCCGAGTTATACCTTGCTCCAGTTGTTCTTGGAATTTGGTACAGAGGCTTACCGAGTAAAAATTCATTGCCCAATAATGAAGCAATAATAGCCTTATTGGGATTTTCACTTCCCAACGATTTGGAATTGGGATATAGTTATGACTTTACCGTTTCCAAATTGGGTTGGCGGAACTCTGGCGGTGCCCACGAAGTTTCCGTGAGATATACCTTCAGAAATTATAAAACCGGAGGGAAACATGACAGGGTCATTCCCGGCTTTAAGTATTGAAAGCTGCTTTGATGGATGTTTTCAAAATAGAAGGGTGATGTAATCTATTAAAAGCTGAGGTCTTGTAAATTCATTCAAAACATTTAGAGCTGAATATCAGTATATTTGAACTTTTTTTTAAAGTTTCTTTGTTAGGTTCATTGCGGGGTAAAAAAAACCCTGCATCTTTGTGATCCCAAACGGGGATCGGGAATGAGTCCCGGTATTTGTAGTCGGGATATTTCCGACAATAATCCAAAAAAATTTTGTGGGTAAACAAAAAGTGTTTACCTTTGCACTCCCCAACGGAAAAGCGGACCGTGACGGGGTTACCGGGCGAGGCGTCAAACGTTGTCCGGCAGTCCGGGAACACTTCCCGGGTCAAGTTCTTTGAAGTGATGTCAAAACAAGAAAAAGCATATTGAACACACGGGCCGGGAAAAAACACGTCCGGAGCCGTCGCGCGAAAGCGGGGGGGCGGAAAGACAAACAAACTTTACAACGGAGAGTTTGATCCTGGCTCAGGATGAACGCTAGCGGCA
>JBBDSB010000419.1:0-5549 GCA_040905205.1 Cyclobacteriaceae bacterium | reverse complement strand
AGCACGGCAATAAAAGTTAATCTAAAGGATGCCAAATTGGTTTAGGATTTAAATTATTTGTAAGCGAATGATTTTGATGGAAAAAGTTCTTGATAGAAAAAATTAAGGACTTTGTATTCGGGGAGCAAAAATTTTTAAACAACAAGTTGACTGATAATTAATAAAATTAGGAATAAATCGAAATATAGAGGGACTCCTATTATTTTTTAATGGATACCACTTCAATTCATTCTCGTTTAGGTATGAATAAAGAAGAAGATTTTGTAATATGCATTACTGAACAAAGCTGCATAGACAATAGGCATTGATTTTGAAGCCAATTAATAATTATAATAAGGAATTCTGCATTATTAGCAACCTGGACTGACCTTTAGGACGGGTCATTGAGATCAGCCATTCAGTAGCTTTAACCGAAATTTCTTTAGGTAAAAAAACGGAGGTGATACATTTGGGACGAGGGAATTTGAATAACCTTGGATTCGTAAATATTATTGGAAAAGAGAATGATTTAAAATGGAAGTAAAGGACAAGTACATTGTTATTTTAGCTGGTGGCATTGGGATCAAGTTTTGGCCTTATAGCAGGATTAAAAAGCCCAAACAATTTCTTGACCTCCTGGGTACTGGAAGAACATTGCTTCAAATGACTTATGACCGTTTTAAGCCTTACTTCGAGCCGTATCAATTTATATTGGTAACCAATAAACAATACCATAACTTGGTCAAGGAACAGTTGCCTGAAATTCCCGAAAGTCAGGTCTTGGTGGAGCCATTGAGGAGAAATACCGCAGCCTCCATTGGTTTGGCAAGCTATAAAATAAGAAAACTGAATCCCAACGCCCAGGTGTTGGTCACCCCTTCCGATCAGTTAATTTTTAATGAGCCTGCCTTTTATCAATCTATAGAACTGGCATTTAAGGGTGCTGGGAAAAGAGGAAATTTGATTACCGTTGGCATAAAGCCCAATAGACCTGAAACAAGTTTTGAATACATTCAATATTTCCATGAACAGGAAGGTGCCGTAAAAAAAGTGAAAACCTTTACGGAAAAGCCTGACGATCAACTGGCCAAAACCTTTTTGGAAAGTGGTGATTTTGTTTGGAATACAGGAACCTTTATTTGGAAAAATGAAAGCATCATTGATGCATTCGAAAAATACCTGCCTGAATTTGCGGAGGTTTTTGAAGAGGGTGAAATTTATTTTTGCACCGAAAAGGAGGGGGATTACCTAAAAAAGGCTTATAGTATGATCAAAAACATATCTATTGATCATGGTATTTTGGAAAAATCTGATGAGGTATTTGTGGTATTAGGGGATTTTGGCTGGTCAGATTTGGGTTCCTGGCAAAACTTATATGAAATCAGCTCTAAAGATTCAGACCAAAATACCGTAAACGGAGAAGCATTGCTTTATGATACCCAGAACTGTTTTATCCGTCTTCCCCCTGAAAAATTAGTAGTGGTTCACGGTCTGAAAGATTACCTTATCAGTGATAATGGAAATGTACTAATCATCTGCAAGTTGGGGGATGAGGAAAAATTCAGACAGTTTGTCAATGATGCTAAAAAAATCAATGAAGCATACATTTAGGTATCATAAAAAGGAAGGTTATTGCTATTGCTGGGATTGATGCGCCCTCACAGCAGCCCTCACAGAACCATGTTTTGTCAGAAGGAAACCGGCTTCTTTTTCTGAAAGGTCTGTAGCCTCCATAATCATTTTTATGCCCCGAAGAACAAGTTTCTGATTTGATAATTGCATATCCACCATCTTATTTCCTTTGACCTTACCCAATTTGATCATAACGCTGGTGGAAATCATATTAAGGGCCAATTTCTGGGCCGTACCTGATTTCATTCGGGTACTGCCCGTTACAAATTCGGGACCAACCACAATTTCAACCGGGATAGAAACCGTTTTGGAAAGTACACTTCCATGATTACAGGTAATGCAGCCGGTCAATAAACCGGAAGCCTTGGCTTCCTTTACCCCGCCAATGACATAGGGAGTAGTTCCTGATGCGGCCAGACCAATAATGGTATCATTGGGATTATAACCATATGATTGAATATCTTTCCAGGCCTGTGCAGGATCATCCTCTGCGTTTTCTACAGCTTTTCTGATAGCGATGTCTCCACCTGCAATGATTCCGATTACCCTGTCATGGGAAACACCATAGGTGGGCGGACATTCGGAGGCATCCAAAATACCCAACCTGCCGCTAGTACCGGCTCCGATATAAAAAAGCCTTCCTCCATTTTGCATCTTGGGAACGATTTCTTTGATCAGTTTTTCCAATTGGGGCAGGGCTTTTTCAACCGCAAAGGGTACACTTTGATCTTCTTTGTTCATATTGAACAATAATTCCCGGATACTCATTTTTTCCAGGTGATCGTAAAAGGAAGTACTTTCTGTGGTACTCATATTTTTTTTTGATGGTATAAAGTTAGCCCGGCAATGGGTGTTTCCAAAATGGCATTGACCTGGATGTCAAAATCAGCAGCAGCTTTTCTTAGGATATCATTGTTAAAAAAAGCGATGGATCCAACAAAGTTCACCGGTTTTTTCTGGTATTGTTCATACCGCATTACATGCCGCTTAAAAAAGTCCACAAAACCATTATAAATTAATTGGTAGCAATAAGGGTCTGATTTATAGCTGGATATAAATAGGCAGAATCCTGCCATATAACGGTTGGGAAATGGTTTCTGGTAAACGTTTTCCTGAATTTCAAAAATAGTAAGGCCATAGGTATTCGCTAAGGCTTTTCTGATGTTTTCAGGCATATCGTCATAGATAAAATCCTGTAAAAAATGTTTACCAATATAGGTGCCTCCGCCTTCATCTCCCAAAAGATACCCAGGAGAGGGTCTGCTGTTGGTGATTTTCTTTCCATCATAATCACCACTGTTGGATCCGGTACCCAAAATACAGGCTATACCGGGTTGGTGGCCACAGGTGGCACGGGCAGCAGCCATCAGATCATGATCTACATATACGTTGGCATCCTTAAATAGGGAATGGATGGATTTTTTGACACGCAATTGGTTTTTATCAGAGGTACATCCAGACCCATAGAAATATACCTCCTTGATGATGGAGGTGAGTTCTAGAATATGGGGGGTATTCAGCCCGGAGATCATTTCCTCTTCGGTTTGATAATAAGGGTTAAAACCTATGGTCCTAAATTGAGAAATTCTACCATCTGAATGAATGACCCTCCAATCTGTTTTGCTGGATCCACTGTCTGCAATTAAAATCATTTTATATTAAATATCCAATTGGTTCAAATTTATCAAAAACATGTGCCGTATGAGGTGCATCGACAAGTTGGTCGGTAAGGTCTTGCCCGGCCCAATGCTCATAATGTTTTCCGTTTTTCCACAGCCGTGAATTGCCCAAGTCGTAGATCATTCCCCTAAAGCCGATCCAGATATCTGGTTTATCCTGCCCATTTCTAAGCGCCAACTGGTTTTTGGTAATTCGAATCATCGGTTTACCTCATCCCAATGATAAAAAATGTTTTCTGTTTTATTTGGTCGGCTTTCATCAGTACTGTTTCAATTGGGCATTGACCCATCGTTCTGGTATTTCTCCTTTTTGAGCAGTTTGGTAATCCTGATAGCTACAAGGGATAATGGTGTCTCTTCTGAATTTCTCACTTTTGTGACTTGGAATTTCCATCCACCACTTACCGCTTAATTTACTTTTGTAAAAGTACAAGATGGAGGGTTTCGAATCTAAAGATACTGTGTATTTTATATAATCGCTACTTTTGAAGGATAAGCTGTCTTTCCTTTGATAAAAGCCCTCAATAAAATACCAAATCATGGTCGCAATGACAGAGGCCGTTTTTTTCCTGGTGTCATCAAAGGTTGCATGGTACCCATACACTCCCATAGAACTCAATTTCTCGTTCATCCCTGCAAACCAGCAAATCTGACAGGCCTCTTCTGCAGTAAGGCCAAAGGTTTGGACATCTATGGCACCAGGTGCATCGGTGGCATGGATTGCGCAGACATCAAAACTCAATAAATCCGCATTTCTGATAAGCGGTTCCACTTCTTTAAAACTGTCCCTCAATCTTCCCAGTCTTACATGATCGAAATACAGTTTTTCCAAGGTATTGACGAGTTCAATATCCGTCAAATAGCTTTGGTAAGCCAAATGACAATAATTAAACATGTAATTGGGTTCCTGGAGAATAAGGTCCTGTGAATGAATTTCCTGTGGGCTGCCCTCATCTTCCATGTCCATTTTGGCGTCGATGGTCAATAAACTGACCATCTTTTTCATATGTTGATAGGCATGATATTGACCAATATCCAAATCATGGGATCCACCTATAAAGAGAGGAAGAATTTGATTTTTAAGTAATTGCTCTCCAATGGTGCTGATAATCGAAAGGGTATCCTGATGGCTTTCACCCGGTTTTATATTACCAAAATCAGCAATTTTATAACTGTTTTGACCCTTTTTCAGAGGGTATAACTTTTCTCTGATGGCAGAGGTAGATTGATTGTTGTTTTCACAATGAAAAGATGTCCCTCTATACTCCTCTACGCCGATAAGAGCAATCTGTATTCCCTGTAGCTCAGGGAATTTTTCTCCATGACAATGAAGGTGGTGATAAAATGCATTGTGACCATATTTGGATTGGAGGAATTTCTCCGGTACCGGATCGAAATACGCTTGTAAATCCATAGAGCGACTAAAGGGATGAAGAATCAAATTTTTTCAAAATAAAAAAAGTCCCGTTTTAAAAAACGGGACCAAATTTTTTACCCTCCGAAATCATCAAAGCGGATGTTTTCTTTTGGAACACCCATGTCGTCCAGCATTTTTAAAGCGGCGGAATTCATTAAAGGTGGACCACAAAGATAGTATTCAATTTCATCCGGCTCTTCGATGTCTTTTAAATAATTGTCATACAACACCTGGTGAATAAAGCCCACGAATCCATCCCCTTCTTTGTCCTCCAAGGATTTTTTTATTTTCCAATTGTCTTCCGGTAGAGGTTCAGATAATCCAATGTAGAAATTAAAATTTGGAAAATCTTTTTCTATGTCTCTAAAGTGGGGGGTATAGAACAATTCTTTTTTGGACCTGCCACCGTACCAATAGGAAACCTTTCTATCCGTCTTTTCGGTGTGAAATAGGTGGAAAAGATGAGATCTAAGAGGGGCCATTCCAGCTCCCCCACCGATATATATCATTTCACGTTGGGTGGGATTAATATGAAATTCCCCATAAGGTCCGGAAATAGTCACCTTATCCCCTGGTTTTCTTGAAAAAACGTATGAAGAGCAAACACCCGGGTTGACATCCATCCATTTATTGTTGGCCCGGTCCCAAGGTGGGGTGGCAATCCTAATGGTCAGCATAACAATATCACCCTCTGCTGGATGATTGGCCATTGAATAAGCCCTGAAGAGTTCCTCATCATTTTTCATGACCAAATCCCAAAGGCCAAATTTATCCCAATCACTTTGGTAAACGTCCTGAGGGTGCTCCAATTCCGGATGAGGGGTAATGTCCATGCCTTTAAA
>JBBDSB010000418.1:3035-5614 GCA_040905205.1 Cyclobacteriaceae bacterium | reverse complement strand
TTTTTTATCACCCTTAGCTGTCGGATATTATTTCTTTCCAACTGCATTCCGGCCAACCAGTTGAAATTATGCTTATCTCCCAATGTAAAGGCATAGGAAGAAAAGATATTGGAATTCCAATAATTATTGCTGTGGTGATACTGTTGGATACTGCTTGGAACGGTGTTGCCATTGGGTACTGTACTTTGATCCACCCTATATTCATAAATGGTCAGGGCTTGATCAGATTGAAAATAGTCGGTAGTGCGGTAGGCAAAATCAGCATTGATATCCCAATTTTTCAGGGGTGTGATGACGGTGGAAAAATTATGCCAGTTTTCTGTGGTTTCCATCCTATTTATCCCTGCATCTTGGGTCCAGGGAATTTTAGAGTGAAGGGTAAAATTACCAAATCCATCAAATTTGGCCTGCATGGGCATAGTACGGGCGATTTGGTGAAAAATTATGCCATAGTTACCTCCATTTTGTGGATTGGGCATAATTCTGGTACTTTTCATAAAACGGGGTTGATAGGTAAAAGACCACCAATCGGCTATCTGGGTTTTAACCTTCGCCATGATATTTAATCTTTCAAAATTATCCGTACCATAATTCAAGACCCCTTCCTGTCCAAAATATCCTGCGGAAAAATAGAAGGATGTGGATTGGCTTCCTCCCTGTAGGGATAGGTTGTGTTTTTGGTTAAGCGCGGACCCATAATATTCATCAAACCAATCATAATTGGCATGACCTTGTTGCATTTGACCCCAAAACCCATTGGATAAGGGTACGGTTTCAAAATGGGTGGCATCCGGAACTGTAAATTGGCGAAGGTAATCAATATCTCCGTCTTGATAGGCAATGATCCTGTCTACTACTTGATTGGTGTATGTCCTGCCTCCATTCCCTGCTACACCGGCTTCATTAATGGCCAATGCATGGGTGTAGGAGTCCACCATCGAAGGAAGCCGCTGAGGGGTGGCCACCGAAAGGCTTCCAGAATAGGTTGCACTGATTTTTTCGTTGTTCTGTCCGGATTTAGTGGTGATCAAAATAACCCCATAGGGTGCCCTTGCACCATAAACCGCAGATGCGGCAGCATCTTTCAAAACTGATATCGATTCTATATCATCGGGGTTCAGCCGATCCATCTCTCCGGGAATACCGTCAATCAAAACAAATGGGGATCCTCCATTCAGGGATCCTATTCCCCTGATGTTGATCCCCATTTCAGCGCCAGGCTGAAAGCCATTGTTGCCCACGGAAAAAGATATTCCCGGTGATTGGCCCTGCAACAATTGGGAAACGGTTGGTGATTGCCTGTTTTGGATTTGCTCATTGGAAATGACATCGACGGCACCCGTTAAATTTTCTTTCTTTTGGGTGCCATATCCCACCACAACGACCTCATCCAATGATCCAACATCTTCGGACAATGTTACATCGATGGTTTGTTGGTTTTGGACCAAAATATTTTGAGATTTAAAACCTATGAATGAAAAAAATATAGTACCACCCTCTGGTACCTCAAGAACGTAATTTCCATCCTGGTCGGTAACCGTACCGATACTGGTCCCTGCTACGGACACGGTGGCTCCAGGAATGGGAACGCCGGATTCGTCGGTGACTTTGCCGCTTATGCTGATTTCAACGACCAATACCTTTCTGGCATTTTTATTTTTGTTCCATTTTACACTGATTTTTTCACCCACTTGTTTGAAGGAGAGCTGGTGGGAGGCGGCCAGTTCCAACAAGACCTCCTCTAGATTTCTGTGGGTCACGTGAAGGTTCACCAAATGGGGGTGGTCGTTTAGAATCTCATCATAAAAAAAATTAAAGTCCGTTCGCTTTTCAATTTCATCAAAAGTTGAAACCAGCGGATATTGATTTAGGTTGAGGTCCAAATAGACCTTTTGCAGGTCCATATTGTTTTGCCCATTTGAAGGGGCTGCGCTAAGTAGGTTCAAAAAACAAATTTGAACTACCAGCCCATACAGATAGAATTTTCCTACCATGGTTAGATGGGGTATGATTATTTTCATAACTTTGAGTGTTTTAGTCGATTTCTAATGGTTAAAACAAAAGGGTAGCTTGATCTGGTAAATTATCTACCCTGGTAAAAAAGCCAATGAGCAATCATTGGCTTATTTAATTTTATCAGTTGTTTTTCATAGGCATTTTTTTAATTAAAAACGAGTTCAACTTTCTTATTAGAGATGCGGTATTCGAAACCATAAGCATATCCTAAGGTCTCCAGTACATCTGACAGGTAATCATTTTGGAATTTTCCACTGATTCTTTTTTCCTTTTGAAAACAAATAAAATTGAATGGATTTTTTGATGTTGATCCGGTTTTTGATCTCCCAAATATGTAAAAAAGTATCTTGAATAACATCTTCAATCAATTCGGCATCTGCTGTAAACTTTAACCCATATTGATAAATTTCAGTGGCTGTTTTGCCATAAACATAAACGAAAGCCCCCTGATTTCCCCGGCTGATCATTTTCCAAAGTACGGAATCAGAACAAGTATGAAAGTCCATTATTTATTTGGTAGGAATGGATGTATCTATAATTAGATTACGGTGAATCAAATGTTT
>JBBDSB010000418.1:0-2935 GCA_040905205.1 Cyclobacteriaceae bacterium | reverse complement strand
GTAGCGGAAACAAGTATCTCCATGGGGGACATGCCGGCCTCGGCCATCATTTCCATTTCCACATGTTCAAAATAGCCCATAAACCGGGTGGGCACCCCACTATCTGTGCCGAAAACGATGGGAACACCTGCGTCATTCAATGTTTTAAGGTTGGCATAGGCCGTGGGTAACTGTTCTTTATAGGTCTGGCCATTTTTGTCTGCCGCCACCTTTGCCTGTCGTTCGGAATCCATTAAGGGTTGAATGGTTTCCCCATCATACACTTTTTGGAAAAAAGGGTCCGAGAAAAATGCCGCTGTGTCCTCATAGACAAAGGTGGACAATTCACGGGTAAGGGTAGGGCAGTACCCTATGTCTTTATCTTTCATCATTTGGACGAATTCATCATCCACCGGTAGATCCCGGACGCTATGTGCGATAAGGTCAGATCCTGCTTCCAATAATTTTTTGGCATCTTCCAGGTAATACATATGGGTTGCGATTTTGTATCCCAACTCATGGGACCTGTCGATCACTGCCCTGTAAATGGCTTCCGACATCTTGGTTGAATTTCCCAGGTTGTCGTCCACTCTGATTTTCATAAAATCCACTCCCATTTTGTGGTTTTGATCCACCATTTCCACGGCTTCCTCGGGTGTGTCACCCGTAATGACCGCACCTGCAATAAACAGCCTTGACCGGTCCAGGGTACTTTTGTTATTGACATGCCTGAATGAGACGGCATCTTCCTGATCGCCACCCAGACTGACGACCGTTGTAATTCCATACTTCGCATAAATGGATAAATTTTCCATGAGGTTCTCTGAGGAGTAATGACCTCCCTCAATGCCTTTCACATCGCCCACATGACCATGGCCATTGATTAGGCCCGGGATGATGGTTTTGCCGCTGAGTTCCCTAATAGTGGTTTGATTTGGAATTTCCACCTCCTCCCTTGAGCCAACAGCCACAATTTGCTCATCCTGAACCAATAATACCCCATCCTCAATAGGGGAGGAACCGGTGCCATTGATGATCCGGGCACCTGTAAAGGCTGTATAAATAATTTCTTCCTTTTTTTCCTTGTTGCAGGAAATCACTCCTAAAAGAAGAAGCCATATAAGGGGATAGTATTTCATACCTTTAAGTTAATCAATTTTTTGATGTTATTAACCTGCTTTATTTTCTCAACCCCTTCCAGCATAGGGCATCTGATTGGCCATGATGGTTAAAGTCGGGATGTTGGTATCCAGGGGCAAGCTGGCCATGAAGGCCACGGCACGGCCTACATCTTCCACCTTCATGGTGGCCTCTATCATTCTGGAACCGTCCGCCTGTAAAGCACCTTCCTCAATTTTTCTTGTCATGGCACTGCTGGCATTGCCGATATCAATTTGTCCACAGGCTATGTTGAATTCCCGTCCTTCCAGGGAACTGGCTTTGGTCAAACCGGTAATGCCATGTTTGCTGGCTGTATAGGGTGCAGCTTGGGGCCTGGGTATGTTTGCGGATATGGAGCCGTTGTTGATGATGCGGCCCCCCATGGGTTGTTGTTTTTTCATAATTTTAAAGGCTTCCTGAGTACATAAAAATGCTCCCGTTAAATTAATATCCATTACGTTTTGCCATTCCTTAAGCTCCAATTCCTCCAAGGGTTTTGGTGCGGCATTTACCCCTGCATTATTAAACAGCAAATCCAACCGGCCAAAAAATTCCATTGTCTGGTGGAAAAGGTGTTGTACTTCTTCCCTGTTGGAAATATCGGTGGGGATAATTAGTGTCCTGTTTTTTTCAAAATTTTTCGCCGTTTCGGCCAGCGTTTCCCTTCTTCTTCCGGCCAAAATTAGGCACCAGTCCTCTTGATAAAGGGCTTTTGCCACAGCCTGTCCAATACCGGAACCTGCTCCGGTCACCAAAGCGATTTTTCGTGTTTGACTCATATTTATCTTGAACTATTTAACGGTAATGTCTTCCTCCTCTATATAAGATTGGATGATCTCATCCACAGAACTGTCACCAACAAAACCCAGGTCTATAGCCATTTGGGGATCAAAATGGGGAGGCCAGGTCAGCACAATGCTTTCCAAAAATGCATCAGGTTGGTGGGATATCAATCCGGTGATCTCAGGACCCGCAATTTTTTTAAGACTATCGATCATATCCTGAACCGAAACAGTTATACCCGGAAGGTTGATGGTCCTGTCATTTCCCAAGGCTTTATCATCAATATTGGCGGCATGGATAAAGTTTTGCACCACCCTTTTGGGGGATAAAATCCAAAATGGAGTTTCCGGTGGGACTGGGTAAGTGGCTTTCACCCCATTTAAAGGTTCTCTGATAATGCCGCTTAGGAAGGAAGAGGTTGCTGCGTTGGGTTTACCTGGCCGTACGGTAATCGTGGGCAAACGGATGCTTCGGCCATCTATAAATTCCCTTCGGCTGTAATCTCTTACCAGTAATTCCACCATGGCTTTTTGGGTACCATAAGAGCTTCTGGGCTTTGGATCTGTTTCCTCGGTGATGGTTTGGGTCACATCTCCTCCAAATACCCCACAGGAACTGGCAAAAACAATTCTGGGTTTAAAATCAATTTCCCTGCATAATTCCAGCATTTGGAGCGAGGCATGAAAATTGACTTTCATTCCCAGTTCAAAGTTTTTTTCGGCTTCTCCGCTGACCACAGCAGCCAGATGAAAAATGATATCCGGCTTTTGCCGGAGCAATTTGTTCATGACTTCAACCTCACTGAAATCTTCTTGCAGGCATTCCATTCTGGTATTTTGCAAAATGTCATCAGGAAAAGCCAAATCAACAAGGGTAAGGTGGGAAACAGCTCCCTGAGAAAGCCCGCCACTTTTGATCAGCGTTCTGGCCAAGCGGCTACCAATAAAACCACCTCCTCCTAATATAATCACTCTCATAGAAAATACGTTAAATTTTTTATAATTGAATATTA
>JBBDSB010000417.1:0-5616 GCA_040905205.1 Cyclobacteriaceae bacterium | reverse complement strand
CACACCGCATATTGATAATTTGGCAAGAAAAGGTATTGTTTTTACCAATGCCCATGCAAGTGCATCTGTTTGTACTCCATCTAGATATGGGTTCCTTACAGGAAGGTATGCCTGGAGATCAAAATCTGCGGCCCGTGGAGGGAATGGTTTTTCAAAATCAATTATAGAGGAAGAAAGGGTAACGATTGCAAACCTATTTAAAAATGCAGGATATTCGACAGCATGTATAGGTAAATGGCATCTTGGACTGAATTGGCAAACAAAGGAAAAAAGTGAAGAAGTAACTTTTTTTCCCGATTCTGGTTTGTCGAATGTAGATTATACAAAAAAGGTTGAGAAAGGACCAGACAGCTATGGCTTCGATTACTCATTCATTCATCCAGCGTCTTTAGATATGCCTCCCTATGTATTTCTAAGAGATAATCTGGTTATAGACCCTGAGATAGTACTCACTTCAGAAATATATCCATCTAATCTTAATGCTACGGAATATTCATGGGATAGGAAGCATACGAATGAAAATGATGTTTATTGGGAAAAAATGGTCTGGTGGAGACGGGGTGAAATTTCAAAATCCTTCAGAATAGAAAACTGCTTAACTGAAATCGTTGAAGATGGGGTTTCTTATATTGAAAAACATGCGGAAAATAATTCCTCAACTCCCTTTTTTATGTATATGCCTCTAACTGGACCGCATACTCCATGGATTCCAACCGATATGTTTAAAGAAAAATCTTCCATTGGAACTTATGGCGATTTTATTTTAAATATCGATCATGTGGTGGGACAAATTACAGAAACCCTGATAAAAAATGGTTTGTATGAAAATACTATAATTATTTTTTCTAGTGACAATGGGGCTTATTGGCCAAAAAGTGAGATAGAACTTAATCAACATGATTCACACATGGGTCGAAGAGGGCAAAAAGGAGATATATGGGATGGAGGACATAGAATTCCTTTAATTATTTCTTGGCCTACTGGGATAAATAGGAAAGGTCATTATGAGCATTTAGTTAGCCTTACAGACCTATTTGCCACCATTTCAGATCTCACAAATCAAAAACTAAAAGATAATAATGGTGAAGATAGTTTTAGCTTTTTTCATGTATTAAATGGAGATTTAAATACAAAAACCCGGCATTCTATGGTTCATCAGTCTTCAGGTGGAAGGTTTGGTTTAAGGATGGAAGAATGGAAATATATTGAAGGATTAGGTTCAGGCGGTTTTACAGATCCTAGAGTAATGGAACCAAAACCAGGTGGGCCTACGGGTCAATTGTATCATACAAAAAATGACCTGTCAGAATCAACCAATCTTTTTTTAAAGCATCCCAAGATAGTGGATAAACTTCAAAATGAGTTGGATAAGCAAAAATCAGGATCTTCAAACTAAAGTTAATGAAATAATCTAATAGGGATTTAATAATCAAATAAATACTATTATAATGCAGAAATTTCTATTGTTCAATTTACTTCTAATATCCTTAGTTGTAACTTATCTTGTCATAGGAAATATTTCCGTCAGGAGTAATTCTGAACCTAATGTTATTCTAATTATGTCAGATGATCAGGGTTGGGGAGATTTGAGTTTTAATGGAAATAAAAATCTAAATACGCCTAATATAGATGCTATTGCAAAAAGTGGTGTAAGCTTTGATTATTTTTACGTTTCCCCGGTATGCTCTCCCACACGGGCTGAAATATTAACAGGTAGGTATCATTTAAGGGGAGGAATAAATGGGACTTCTGAGGGTAAAGAACGCCTGAATTTGGATGAAACTACAATTGCCCAGATTTTTAAATCGGCAGGTTATAAAACGGGGGCTTTTGGTAAGTGGCACAATGGAACACAGTTTCCATATCATCCCAACGCCCGTGGGTTTGATGAATTTTATGGGTTTACTTCGGGTCATTGGGGGGATTATTTTAATCCCCCACTTGATCATAATGGCAAATTGGTGACTGGAGATGGTTTTATTATTGATGATTTTACAGATAAAGCCATAGATTTTATCAAAACAAATCAAGAAAACCCCTTTTTTCTTTATATTCCTTATAATACTCCCCATGTTCCTATGCAAGTGCCTGACAGGTGGTGGAATGCGTTTAAGGAAAAGGAAATTATTTACCGATCCAATGACCCTGATAAAGAAGACCTGAATTTCACGCGGGCAACTCTGGCAATGTGTGAAAATATCGATTGGAATGTTGGCCGTATCTTGGATGTATTGGAGGAATCTAACCTTCAAAACAATACCATAGTTGTCTTTTTAAATGATAATGGACCCCATAGCGAAAGATGGAATGGCGGGTTAAAAGGTGGAAAAGGATCAACTGATGAAGGTGGGGTTCGATCTCCCTTATTCATTCGTTGGCCAGAAATTATTCCTGCTGGAAAGCAGGTAAAACCTATTGCAGGAGCAATTGACCTTTTACCAACACTTACTGATTTGGCCGGGATTGATTATCATTTCAAAAATCCACTTGATGGATTAAGTCTGAAAAAATTGATTTTGGAAGATAATTTAATTTTGGAAGATAGGTTGATTTTTAGTGCTTGGAATGGTAAGACCAGTGTTAGAAATAATCAATTTAGGTTGGATCATGAAGGAAACCTGTTTGATATTGAAAAGGATCCTGGGCAATCAATAAATCTTACAAATGAACATTTTAAAATTGCTGAGACCCTTAAAAAGGAAGTTGACCTTTGGAATCAAGAGATGGCTTTGGAGATGAAGGATCTGGTCCGGCCTTTTCCTTTAGGCTATCCTGGCTCAGATATCACTCAGTTTCCGGTAAGAGATGCCATCAGTTTAGGTAATATTGAAAGATCCAATAGATTTCCTAATGATTCTTATTTTACCAATTGGACAAGTTTGAATGATAGAATTATCTGGGACATAGCGGTTATGGAGGAAGGAAATTATGATGTAGAGGTTTATTATACCTGTCCTGAAATGGATTTGGGTTCCCTGATTGAATTGCAAATAGGTAAAAGTAAAATTCGAGGTAATGTCGTAACCGCAAATAATCCGGAATTAAGGGGAATGGAAAATGATAGGACTGAACGTTTTATTTCTTATGTGAAAGATTTTAAACCAATGAATTTAGGTAACATACACTTAAAGAAAGGAAATTCTCAAATGATTTTGAAAGCACTGGAAATTAAAGGATCTCAAGTTATGGATGTTCGGTCAATTGTATTTAAAAAAACTAAAAGTGGTTAAGCTAAATTTATTTCCTTAAGGCTCTTAATTTATTACTCACGGTGAAAATCATTGACTTGGATTTAAATTACCAAAAAGCCCAAAAAATTGAAATATAAGTTCTAAATGGAAACTCCTTAATGAAATTCAGGTAATAATAATTTTTGATTCCTTCAAGGTTTTAAATTTGATCATTGTCTGCTAAATTTTAATAAGAAAAGTCTGAATAATATTGGTAAATGCACTGAATCTATGGGTTTTTTTTATCCATTTACTTAATCATGTTCGATGAGAAGAAATTTTCCGAGATAAGTGTATAAATAAATATAATGAATACCGCACTTTGGTGGATAGTTATTCCGGACCCGGCTTATTTTCCCAGCCCAATTGGTATCGAAATTTGATGGAATCTACCAACCGCATAAAATCAACCAAGCTATTGACCAATGCTTTTGCCAAGTTTGATTTTATGAGAAATTTCACCTATAAAAGTTCGGTGTCTTTGGATATCCTTGGAAGACAGAAGTGGGAAGACAGATGCCCTTGTTTTATACATATGTATTTGACGGGATTTACATGAACCAGGAGGATTTCGACTCCAGTGCCAAACACATTAGGTAGGAAAAATGAATAAATTGAAACGTAAAGAAAAAAGTAACCCAATAGTTAAGTTTTTCCTTAACCGCATATTCCTGTTTTTAAAGAAGACTTGTCCAGTAGTACTCCTCATGTTTTTGATGGCTGAAAAGGGCCTCGCTCAAAAGGAAAAAAACGGTCATTTAAATATCACCGTCATCGACAGTGCTACCCGGAAGGAGACTCCCGTCCGCATAAGGCTGACACAGGATGATAAACCGGTCAAAAACCTTCCTGAAGCGGCCATAGGGGTGATGTATGGGCATTGGGACCATGCAGACGGATATGCCTACCAACCCGATAGCTCTTTTTATATTAATGGAAGCTTTGAAATGGACCTACCGCCTGGCAATTATCATTTATCCATCTCTAAAGGCAATGAATATTTGGACCAGCAACATAAGCTGACGGTTCTATCCGGAAAGGTGATTCAAAAAACTTATGAAATGACCCGATGGATAAACATGGCAGAACGGGGTTGGTATTCCGGAGACAATCATATTCATGTCAGGCGCTCTCCCAGGGAAGATCCGTTGCTGATGAGCTGGATCCAGGCAGAGGATATCCATGCCGGAGTAATGTTACAGATGGGAGATTTTTGGCAAACTTATTATTCCCAATATGACTGGGGGGAAAAGGGTGTTTATCAGGAAAAGAATTATATCCTTACCACGGGGCAGGAGGATCCCAGAACTCCCGAGATTGGGCATGCATTGGGTATGGGCGCCAGGGAAGGGGTAAGATACAAACAGGATTACTATTTGTATGACAAAGTATTTGACCGGGTGCATGAATTAGGGGGTATTACCGGATATGCCCACCAGGCCGCATCTTTTCATGGCTATAGGGGGCTGACACTGGATGGACTAAGAAACAAGGTGGATGTGTTGGAACTTCTTCAGTTTTGTGTTTCGGATCAACCACTGATAACGGAAAATTATTACCACCTGTTGGATCTGGGCATACCTCTGACAGCAGTAGCGGGATCAGACTTTCCCTGGTGTGGCATTGATCATGATTCCGGGCCCTCTTCACGTTTTGCACAAATAGGGAATGTCCGCTTTTACACCTATACTGGTCAACCCTTTAGCTACAACACCTGGAAAGAAGGTCTGGCCGCAGGACATACTTTTGTTTCCTCCGGGCCAATCGTGGAATTTTCAATCAATGGTTCTTTGCCGGGGGATCATTTAAATGTGCCCAAAGGATCCTTGCTGACTATTAGCGCCAAGGCTTTAGGGCATCCTTCCCAGGTGCCACTCAGCAGGTTGGAAATTGTAGGTCACGGTGAAATACTGGCACAAGTTTCGGTGGATGATCCCGACCAATCTTCCAGCCAGCTTTCTATAGTGCTTGAAGTTCCCTCAGATCATGGAATATGGATTGCAGCACGGACATTTGGTAAACCAAAACAGGTCGCCCATACCACCCCTATTTATGTAACGGTAGATAAGGGGAGTTTTCATAATCCCATTACTGCTCCAAAATACCTGGCATTAAGTGAACAATATTTAAATGAACTCGAGGATCAACTGGAAGAACACAGCATGGATCCCCAATATCAGGCCTGGCACTATAAGGCGCAATTAAAGAAACGGATAAAGGAAACCCGGGATATTATAGAAATACTAAAGGAGAAATTTAAGTAAATAACTGTCATTTAAGCATTCCTCATTAGCTTAAGCATTCATACAATCTATCAATCGTCCTTATGTGCTTACGAAAGTCAATTGAATAATCAACATTTAAAATCTTATCTATGAATTACCCA
>JBBDSB010000416.1:0-5632 GCA_040905205.1 Cyclobacteriaceae bacterium | reverse complement strand
TTTTCAAGCAGGTTTTGCAAGACTATTTTAATTTGATATGGATCTGCAAAATCGTTTAAGTCATTCTTAATGGTTATTCGGGCCTTTTTCGATGGGTCTCCATCCTTGAGAGTCTCTATGATGGAGTGAGCAACTTTAGTGAGATTGACCGGAGCAGCATTGGATTCAGTTCTGGATACTCTGGCAAGATTTAAAAATTCGTCAATTAAGTGAGACAATTTTTGTGATGCAGATCGTACCCGATTGAGATATCCAACAGCAGTTTCATCCAGTTTATCAGAATACCCATCAAGAACTGCCTGACTAAAACCATCAATTGCCCTAAGGGGTGTCCTCAGGTTGTGCGACACCGAATAACTGAATGATTCAAGGTCTTTATTGGCCAGTCTAAGCTGTCTGGTTCTCTCTTCAACCTTATCTTCAAGCTGACGATTAAGAGTTTCAAGTTCCATCTCAGCCCTCTTTTTTTCTGTAATATCAAGTATAAATCCATCACAATGAGTAAATTTACCATCTCTGTTTTTTTGCACCGTGCCCTTTTCATATACCCATTTTACAGTGTCATCTTTATGAAGCACTCGATACTCAAACTCCCAGCTGCGCCCTTTTTGAATTGATTCTTCTATTATTGACAGTACATAATCCCTATCTTTCGGATGAATCCTATTGGAATATTTTGTTTCGTTATTATTAATAAAATCAGAAGCAGGAATTCCGGTAATTTGTTCGATGTGCGGGCTTATAAAGAGGAACGTAAACTCACTGTCTGCACTTGCTCTGTATATAGTTTGATCAACATTATCAACCAGTGATTGATACTGATTTTTACTCTGCCGGATCTCTTCTTCGGCTTTTCTTCGCTCGGTAATATCACGACCTATATAGATCCAATGAGTGTAATTACCTTTATTGTCAAAAACCGGCAGAATGGATAACTGAGTCCAGAAAGAGGATTGATCTTTTTTGTGTTGAACAATTTCTAATTCAGCAGGCCTTAAATTTAGAATTGCCTTTTTAAAACTCGATAATTTTTGTTGATTGGTCTCCGGGCCAAAAAGATTAAATAATGAATTTCCAACAGCTTCATCATATCTATACCCTGTGATCCTTGAAAAAGCATCATTCACATATTGCAGGATCAATTCAGGTTCATTGCCATTATCTGCCTTAATGATTGCGACTGCTTCATTTGAATTGGTAATTACCGATTCAAGTAATCTGAGTTGTTTCTCTTCTTCTCGTTTTTGTGTTATGTCACTTGAAATTACAATACAAACATCCCGGTCCTTATATCTGATTTTCCTGGTGTTAATGCTTACCAGAATCTGTTCACCGTTTTTTTTAAGATGTCTGAACTCTCCGGCAAAATGATTCCTATCATTGGATGCAGCACGGTTCAGTATCTGTAGTACTTCATTTTCATCGGAATCGGGTATGATATCTTGAAGATACATTGATAGAAATTCATCTTTTGAGTAACCATAATGCTCAATGGAAGCTTCATTTACATCAATAAAATTATTGTCTTCAAGGCTGTACAAGAACATGGGTTCCGGACTTAACTGAAATAGATCCCTGTAATTTTTTTCAGATTCTTTGATTTTTCTAGATGATGCATCCCTTTCAATAGCATATAAGATACTTTTTTGCAGTAGGGCAGAGGACAATTCATCCTTGATCAGATAATCAGACACACCCAGGTTTAACGATTTAATACTGAATGATAAATCTGAGAAGCCGGTGAGTATGATCACCGGAGTTAACCCTGAAAGTGAAAGAATCTTCTTGATCAACTTTTCACCACTCATATCCGGAAGGGAAAGATCGAGTAGTATTACATCGGGTTCATTTGCTTTAAATGAGGTGAGTTTGTTTTCTGCTTCTTTAGCAGTATTTGCATGTATAAGGTCAAATTTTTCAAATTTTTCTGATAGGTAATGTTCAATTAAAATGATATCACCCGAATTATCTTCGATAACAAAAGCTGATATCTCTGAAAGTGATTTATCTTCCATTTTAGATCTTACCTAATGGTGAACTGACGATCTCTATCCAAAACTGTTGAACTCTCTGTAAAACTTCCAGATAGGATTCAATTTCTGCGGGTTTTGTTATGAAACAATTGGCATGTCTCTGATAACAAGCTGAGATATCCTTTTGTGAAGAAGAGGTTGTAAAAACGATGGTTGGTATTACTTTCAATTTATCATGAGTTTTGATGAACTCGAGTACCTCAAAACCATTTTTTCTGGGGATATTCAAATCCAGGAGAATCATGTCCGGACTTCTGGACTTATCGCCGGTAAGAGTTCCCTTTAAGTAACTGATCGCTTTTTCGCCATCCATTTGAATAGTACAATGAACTTCATAGTCAAAGTAATCAAATGCTTCTTTTATGAGTGTCACATCCCCTTCGTTGTCTTCGATAAGAAGAATCTCAAATTGGTTCATTTCCCTCCTTTTTTATAGTGAAAAAGAACTCTGAGCCTATACCGGGAGTGGAATTGACGCCAATTTTACCACCATGTTGTTCAACAATTTTTTTACATAGAGCAAGGCCCAGACCGCTACCCTGATAGGTTTCATTTCCATGTAACCTGTTAAATAGTAAAAATATTTTTTCGAAATACTCTTCATTGATCCCAATACCATTATCGATTACTCTGAAGTGATAGTGATTTTCAGATTCATAACTTTCAATTTTTATTTCCGGATTTGAATCCTCCTCCTGGTATTTTAAACCATTCGAGATCAAATTCTGAAGCAATAATTTCATGGAAACCGGAACGGCCCGGATGACAGGGAGATTTTCATATTTGATGGTTCCATTACGACTTTCAAGCTCCACATTCATGCTTTTTCTGATCTCATCTACGATCACATTCATATCTACCTCAAAAATTTCCGTATTAACCCGTCCAACTCTTGAATATGAAAGTAAGTCATCAATTAATTTAGCCATTTTGTCTGACCCATCTACGGCATGATGGATAAATCGATTTGCACGTTCATCCAGCTCATCTGAGTAATTTTTCTTTAACAAACCCATGAAACTGCGGATCATTCTAAGTGGTTCTTTAAGGTCATGAGAGGCAGTATAGGCAAACTCTTCCAGTTCACTGTTTTTTGATTCAACCAAATCAAGAGAATGTTTTAACCTTTTTTCCAGGATATTTTTGGAATCGATAACCGACTGAAGACCATTAAAAAGCTTTGGAACTATGAATGCCGAAAGTGCGCTTAAAATGATAATATTGAAGGAAACCCCTAACCAGGCCATTGCATCATAACCGCCATAAGGTTGAAGTTCACTGTGTGAAAACGTGTAACCATAATAGATCAAACCTGAAAATGCAAAACAGATCAAAATATTCACTCCTACACTGATAATCGCATATTTTTGTTCTGCGATCATGACGATTATGAAAGTGGCACCCAGTAAGTACGAGAGACCCGGACCAAATGTCCCCATATAATAGAGAAGTGTAATCGCGAGCAAGTAAATACAAAGAGAGAAGATTATTTTCCGGGTATTGATTGATAGCTGAGATACATATGCGATGGCAACAATACTGATCACAATGATTATGTCTACCCAGAATATGACAAACATTTCTGAAATGTAGGCAAAATAGAGGCCTGGAATTAAGGGTATCAGACTCAAAGGAACCAGAAGGGCAATGATATAAGAGAAAATTATGTTCCTCCAATAAGGTAAATTAGGCTCATATTGCACATTCTTATTCATATTATGAATAATATGATCTGCATATTTGTAGCCCAGATGCCGGAATTTTGAAGTATATTTCATGAAATCCCTTTGAAAGATTGTTACGAATATAAATGCTGTTTTCCTATCGTAAAGTAGAATTCAGATCCCTTACCGATCTCAGATTCAAACCAAATTTCACCTTTATGTTCTTCAACGATCTTTTTGCAAATTGCCAATCCAATTCCGGTACCGCTATATTCGTTATTTCCATGTAATCTTTGAAAGATTTCGAATATTCGGCTTTTATACTCACTATCAATACCAATACCATTATCTTTAATGGAGAATATCCAATGCTGTTCGGATTCTTTAAATTTTATATGAACCATCGGAATGTTCTCCTTTTTTTGATATTTAATGGCATTACTGATAAGATTTTGAAGCAACTGATGCATCTGTATTTCCGAAGCAAAAATTTCAGGTAATTTTTCAGTAGTGATATTTACTTTTTTACTCTCTATTCTATTTTTATTTGATAATATTGCTCTCTCCAGAACTTTATTCATATCAATTTTTTTTCGAACTCTATCCATACTGCCTATTTTGGAGAATTCCAGAAGGTCCAGTATAATTTGACGCATTCTGTTTGCTCCATCTGTAACAAACTGAATGTACTGCTTGCCTCTCTCATCCAATTTGTCGGAATATTTTTTTTCTATTTGGTTTAAAAAACTGGTAATCAATCTTAAGGGTTCCTGAAGATCATGAGACGCGACATATGCAAACTGTTCGAGCTCCGCATTGGAAATTTCCAACTCTTTCGTTTGTGCTTGCAATGAACGGTTCAATTCGTTCATCTTATTTTCACTCTCTTTTCGGTCATTGATATTTTTAAAATAGACCGAAATTCCATCTTCGGTTGGATATATGACAAATTCGAGCCAGGAATCAATTTCTGATAAAAATTCTTCAAACTGAGTTTTTATTTGGTATTGGAAAGCATTGTGAAAGGCTGTATAAAAATCAGCTTTGCTGGACTCATCGAATAGATCCCATAAATTTTCACCCACTATTTCAAAACGCGGAATATTAAAAATTTTCTCCGCTCTTCTGTTCCAATAGGTAACAATCCAGTTTCTGTCTACTGTAAAAAAACCATCATCAATACTTTCCAGTATTCTGTTTTTTTCAATGAGTGCTCTGTTGATCTCTTTTTTTGCTTCCTCATTATTTATGGCAGATGCGAGATTGAGAGATATAGTGCTCAGGAATGAAATTTCATCATTTTCCCACTCTCTCTCTTTTCTGCAATCGTCAAATCCGATAAACCCCCAAAACGTATTGTCAACAGTCACCGGAATGGCTAAAAGAGATTTGATTTGTTGAGTTTCAAAGATGGATCTTATTTTTCCTTCCGGCAGATCACTCAAATTTGCAGAGTAGGGTTTGTTATTTGCCAAAGTGTGTAACAGATCCGGTATATCGTGTTCTGTATATCCATGATTTTCCGGATTATCAATTTGATGAGTAATTCCTTCCCGGCACCATTCCAGATGTATGGATGTGATGGTTTTACCATTGTCAGAATTACAGTTCTCAAAATAATATACCCTGTCTACGTCCACCGTATTTGCAATCGGTTCCAGATTGATTTGTAAAGCATCTTTCCAGTGTTTTTTAATAAATGAACTGTTTACAGATGCGATTGTATTCAGTATGATGGTCTTCTGTTCTAAGAGTGTTTTAATTTTTTGACCATAGGGTGTCCCTGTATCTGAAACATTATTCTCTTGGAGATCATCTTCATTAGAACGATGAAGTGTATTTCTATAGACTTCAGAACGGAGGTATTTCATATTAGGCAAAGATTATGCAGACTTTTTTTGAGCATTTGAGCATTTGAGCATTTGAGCATTTGAG
>JBBDSB010000415.1:0-5661 GCA_040905205.1 Cyclobacteriaceae bacterium | reverse complement strand
TTGCCCACCATCAATGGGATCACACAATCGCCCGGCCAAAAATACGGGGCAACGGAAGTGTCCCATCAGGCAAAAAAGAACCGTTCGACTATGAGACTGGATATTTCACAAGCCTATCCTTCTGAAGCAGGAATCAACAATTATAGGCGATCACTGACACTTGACCGTGGCAAGCAGGTAACAGTGGAAGATCATTTTGAATTGTCTGTTGCCGAAGCCATCACCCATCATTTGATGATAATTTTTCCCGCAAAAGTTACCCAACCTGGCATCCTTACCATTCCTTTTGAAGATGGGGAAGGGAGAAACCGGGATTTTACCCTGAATTATAATGCAAAAAAGATGGAAGTTTCGGTTGAAAAGATCCCATTGACGGCACCAGAGGACCAGGGTATCATTACCAAATGGGGAGATACCATTTACCGGATCAATTTTGAAATGAAGGAGCCAATGAATAAGGATAAAGTCAGGTTTGTATTGAAATAAGAATTTGATTTGCGCCCATTCTGTTCTGCCTAGACCCTAAGGTAATCCTCCTGCCAGTCCCGGATGCCTTTTTTTATGGCTTTGGGACTGAGATTTTCTTTGATGGTTTGATCGATAAGGGGAATCAGTTCTTTCCCCTCGGCAAACCGAAAGGCGATGATTTGAGAAAAAGTAAGTTTTTTTTCTAAATTAAATCGAACCGTCTTACCTTGGGAAATCTGCAGTTTTTACAAACCATTGATAAATTTCTCCACTTCCCGTTCTAAAATTATACCCTTATCGGCCTGTTCCTGGTATTAGTTTTTTAGTGGACCTTAATCGGCTATCTTTCCCTCCATTACGCATTACACAGATATAAGAAGGGTTAAAGAAAAATGGGGTACATAAATCAATGATAAACAACGAGATAACTATGGGTTATTCATCGAAATTTTATCTCGTGCATTATTCAAGATCAAGCACGATAAGTATATTTTCCTTAACCCGAACAATGAATTCATCAGGTAAGGAGCCAATCTTTTTCGTTAACCTCTTATTATCTATGGCTCTTATTTGGTCTATCATTATATCGCAGGCCTGATTCAAATTAGCAGTACCTTTTTTTAAATGAACCCTTAAAATCTCGGCATCTTTTTTTACGTTTGTGGTAATTGGACAAACAATCGTTGATGGATGTGGAATCGTATTGAGCAGATTGGTTTGAATCGCTATGACTGGCCTTTTTTTACCAGGTTCGGTTCCAATCTGTGGATTTAAGTCCGCAATCCAGATTTCATATTGTTTAATCGTCATAATCAATTTCCTCGAAATCTTTAAGCACAGCCATAGAATCCGCTTTTACAATGCCTGACTCCTTTTTTAATTTTTTCTCAAGCATCTGCCTGTGTTGGAATTTGTTATAAAATGAAATGGCCTCGTTAATATATCTATTACGCGGTTGCTTAATCCGCAAAAGTATCTTTTCAGTTTCACCAAAAACCGAGTCATCAATTTTTAAAGATATGGTTTTCATATTACTCATATTTATATCACAAAAGTATATACTTTTTGTATACCAATCAAGTATATTCGAACAACTTTGTCCCGGTTTCCCATTGAATCAATTCCGCTGAAAATCCAGATGTTAATTGAGGTGAAATCCAGGATAGATAGCCTTTTGAGAAAATCAATTCGCTACTTGGTCTCCGCTTATTGAGGTCATTATCATCACCTGGCTTACCTTAAATCCCGAAAAATATCCTTGATTTATTGTATTTAATTATAACATAATATTATTCTAACAATAGAATACATAATTTAACCTTACAAATCTGATATTGAGACAAACATGTCAAAAGCCGAGAAATTATAAACATTTTATTTAAAAAACCTCCTTCCTTGTTCCGCATGAATTGGATCTTCATTCACCCCATTGAATCCGGTTCAATCCTACAGGCAGTGATTTATTGATGGCAAAGGGGCAAGATCAAGCCATAAAAGTGGCATGATATTTATTACTTTTATTAAAACCTACAAACTTGTTTCTTAAAATTTCTAATCATTCAAGAAATATGTTTTTTTATTGAATTTAAATTTTGAAGCCATGAAAAAATCAAATAAAGAATACCTGCAAACAGCCATGATAACCGGAGCAACCATGATGGGTGCTTTTCTTGCCCGTAAAATGGTGGAAAAGACCTGGGAAAAGGTGACCCATGATGAGGCGCCAAAAAACCCCTCCGATCCGGATATCACCTGGAAACAAGCCCTGGCATGGACCCTGATTACAGGTGTGGTTGTAGGGGCTACCAGGGTAATGATTCGATACAGTATGAAAGAAGGGACTGATAAATATTTGAAAGGTTAGTAGGTCAACTTTTAAAAACAGTTGTTATTTTGCAGATAACAATTGTCTAGATGACTTCTTTTTATAAGAGATTTTTTCTTAAAAATTAATTTTATTTTTTTGGCATTTAAGATATTAAACATTATGTTTGATAAACAGCATTTTTGAATGGCTTACTATCCAAACCATTCCAGATAAAATCAAAGAACCTTACAACTACCGTATTGGGAACCTCATTTAATATTCGCACTTACGAAAGTGACTCGATTAAGGAGGTTGCAGTGGTTACAGGTAAACTAAGGGTCTCCCGGAATCAAAAATCAGGTGAAAAACGGGAAATTATTTTACAAACGAATCAAAAAGCCATCTTTTCTAAGAGAGGGAACCAAGATTTATTGATTAAAGGTCTTGAAGAATCTGAAGTAAAAGCATTAGAATTTTCAAAATTCGATTTTAATGAAACCAGCCTGGAGAATATTATTAAAGTATGGAATGCGGAGCACGGGGTGAATATTACCATTAAGGACAGGATGTTAAAGAATTGCGTGATAAATGCAGATTTGACGGATCTCTCCTTGTAATTTAAGTATGGAAATCCTAACCAAAGCCATTAATGCTGAATACAAAGCCGGTACTAAGGAAATCATCATTACCGGTAAAGGGTGCAAAAAAAGAAATTAAAACTATCCATAAACCAAAACAGAAAAAATTTGAAAAAACCTAGAAAAGAGCCAAAAGTGTTGACTCCGTTTTTTGCCTAAAAACCCTTTTGGTACCGATACCCTTTCAGATCGGTAAGCAGAGGATGATTTTGTCTTATTTTAATTAACAAAACCCAAAAAATCAATGAAAAATGAGGTACAAAAATTTGCATTGTTTGTGAAAATAATGCGAATATCAATTAGCCAATTGCTTTTGATGTTATGTTTATCCAATATAACCATTGCGGCTAACAGCAATGACCAGGCTTTGCTTGATCAAAAGCTTACCGTTGATGTTGAAGACCAGACGCTGAAGAAAATTCTGGAAGAAATAGAACACTTGACCAATGTGAAATTTGCCTATAACGTAGTGGCGATCGAGGCAGGGGACAGGTTAAGTTTTAAGGTACAGGATGAAAAATTAAGCAGTGTTTTGGACAAATTACTGGGGCCGAAATTTATCGCATATGAGGTAATCGGAAATCAAATTATTTTGAAACAAGAACCCCGTATTGAAAAGTTGAGCGTTTCACCAGAATTGCTAAAAGTCCAACTGATAGTTTCTGGCACAGTTACTTCATCAGATGGAGAAACCTTACCGGGCGTTACCGTACTGGTGAAGGGCACTTCAAATGGAACAGTGACTGATATTGAGGGTAAATACACATTAAATGTTCCCAATGAAAATGATGTATTGACATTTTCTTCCATAGGCTATGTTACCCATGAAATTTCAGTTAATGGCCAGTCTGTGATTGATGTTTCCTTGATAGAGGATACCCAGAGTTTGGAAGAGGTGGTGGTTGTGGGATTTGGGGAACAGAAAAAAGTAAATTTAACCGGTGCCATTTCTACGGTAGAAACCGATGTTTTGACTTCTATCACCTCTACCGATTTAAGTAATTCCCTTACTGGGCGCTTGCCGGGCTTGAGGGTAATGCAAATAGGAGGTGAGCCGGGACAGTATGATAACAGCATTGATATAAGAGGGTGGGGAAATATGCTGGTGGTAGTCGATGGCATACCACGCGAAGATTTTCAAAGGGTTGATCCAAGTACCATTGCAAGTGTTACTGTATTAAAAGATGCCTCTGCGGCAGTTTACGGGGTTAAAGCAGCCAATGGGGTCATGCTGATCACCACCAAAAGAGGAGAAGCCGGTAAGATGGAAGTTAATATCAATTCCTCTTATGGGACCCAACAGATGACAGAGTTCCCGAAAGCCATCAGAAACTCCATTGATAACCTGATTTTAAAAAATGAGGCAGCTTTGGTTGCTGGAAATCCTTTGCCCTATCCGGACTGGGAAATGTATACCGGGGAAGATCCTGATTTCCCCAGCGTAGATTATTGGGGACTGGTAATGAGAGAAAACTCACCCCTATCTAAAAACAACATTTCCTTTAATGGGGGAAACGATAAGGTAACTTATTTTATGTCCGTGGGCAGCATGCATCAGGCTGATGTTTGGAAGCAACTGGATAAATCCAATAAGTCGGGATATAACCGTTACAATTTCACGGCCAACGTTACCGCAGAAATTTACAAAAATCTGACTGCTAACTTTATTATTAAGGGAATGATCGACGACAGAGACCAGCCTTATGAAACCCGAAATGGTGTTGTTTTCCGGCAAAACTGGATGGAACCCGCTTATTCTCCTATTTATGCCAACAATAATCCTGATTATTATTATGATGGCCTTGCGGATAGAAATCCTCTGGCCATCATTGATACGGACCTTACGGGTTATAGAAAATTCCGAAATAAAAGGTATGAATCAACTGTTTCTTTAGTATATGATGTTCCTTCCATAGAAGGTCTTCTATTGAAAGGACTTTTTGCTTATGACATGAAATACAGCACCAGCAAACAATTCAGGAAGTCCTACAACGAATACAAATACAATAGTGAAACCGACACATATGCTATCACGGGTATCAATAACCCGACAAATCTTCAAATGGAGTTTGATGAAACCATATACATGCAAACCCAATTATCATTGAATTATAAAAAATCCTTTTTTGATGATAAACACGGAATAGAGGCTTTATTGTTGGGAGAAAGAAGAAGTGGAAGCGGGACTTCATTCAGGGCTCAAAGAAACTATGCACTAAATGTATTGGAACAATTGGATGCAGGCCTCACGGAAAACCAGTTGGCCTTTGGTAGAGATAAGGTTTTGGATGGTAATATGGGCCTTGTTGGCAGGTTGAATTATGATTATAATACCAAATACTTGGCAGAATTCAGTTTTCGGTATGATGGGTCATCTTTGTTTCCTGAAACCAGTAGGTGGGGATTTTTCCCAGCCTTCTCTCTGGGTTGGAGGATCAATGAGGAAGCGTTTTTCAGAAACAATATTAATGGCTTCGATAATTTAAAATTGAGGTTTTCCCATGGGGTTATGGGAGATGATTCTTTTGCCAACGGTTTTGAATTCTTGGAAGGATATCTTTATCCATCCGGTGCTTATATTTTTGATGGAACGTCCTTAACAGCCGGTGCAGCTCCAAAAGGGTTGAATAATCCATTCATAACCTGGTATACCGCAACCACTTCTAATGTTGGATTGGATGGTAATATGTGGAGGGGATTGTTTGATTTTCAATTCGATTTTTTTCAAAGAAAAAGAGAAGGCCTTTT
>JBBDSB010000414.1:0-5676 GCA_040905205.1 Cyclobacteriaceae bacterium | reverse complement strand
AGGGCTTTGAAAGGAAAAAGCCGTGGGATTTCCCAGTAAGACGGGACTGCCACTTACCCACCTCATAAACCCCCCAAAAAGGGGTCGATTTACGATTTAGCCGGTTTTTTAAGACAATCTTACGTCGAACTCAATTTTTAAGTAAACATTTTTAAGTATTTTATTGTTTGAAGATTAGGTTTAATCATTATTATTATGGCTGACAATCCCCTGATTCCTGTAATAATTACCACAGGATTTCTTTTAATTTATATCGTGGCCCTGGTGGTGGGCCTCCATACCACATTGATCTTATTGATGTTTTCTGCCTCCCCTGTCCTCATCCTTTGGATGGTATTTAGGGTTCTGAAATCTCATTTTAAATCAAAATATACTTTTGAGGAAAAATGGTATGAAGATCAATAATTGGCATTTATCTCAATATTATTTTACATATAAAATAATACCCATATAATAAATTACCAATATTTGTATAAACCTCAATAAAATTATGAGTTAAATGTTTTTATGGGAATTGAAGGAGTTTTTTTACCTTTAGCTAAGTATTGATCCTTATTCCAAAAACATGAACAGATTAGTAATTTTATTGGATTTTTCAAAGTATTCCCCCCCTTTGGTAAAACTGGCCTTTTCGTGGAAAGCGCATTTCAATTATAATTTAGTTTTCATTCACGAGATCCCAGGTTTGGTGCCTACGTTATCGGATAACAACAGTAGAAGGCAAGTCATAGAATATGAAAAAAGGCAGGCCCTCCTGCTATTCAATGATTTATTGAAGGAGACAGGAAATCTCCCGAATGAGGTGACCTTTTTACCGGTAGAAAAGCATCTTAACCATTACCTGGAAACTTTTTTAAATCCCGAGGATATAGTCCTTTTGGGCATTAAAGGAACAGGTTTTATCAAAAAATTCCTGATAGGCAGTACCGCTACTGAAATCATCAATCACCTCAATCAGATGATTATAGCCATTCCTCCTGAAGTAAATTGCATTTATCCTGAAGAGTTGGTAGTAGGCGCACATCCCAATTATCCCATCAATTCGCATGAATTGAACCGGCTGTTGCGGAACCTGGACGATCAGATTAAACAAGTGGAATTAATTTCTTTTATTGCCCAAAAAGAGGATGAAGATAAAACCCATACTTATCTGGCTGATTTAAAAAATAAAATTAACAAAGGCCCAAGGATCGAAATCAATACATTTGATGGTAAGGATGCCTTTACTCAAATCAAATCCTATATTTCAAAAAAACCCAAAAGTTTTTTTGTAGTGCAAAAAGGTTCAAGGACCATGAATGATATCCTATTCCGTAGATTTTTGATCAATGACCTTGTTTATGATGGAAAAATCCCATTAATCATTTTACCTTCATGAGTTGGCTAACAAGCCTGGCTGAAAATCCCTTTTACGAATTTGCGATTATCCTGTTTTTCGCAGCGCTATTGGGAGGATTGGGACAGTTATTGAAACAGCCCCTTATTGTCATGTTTATTGCTTTGGGAATCCTCGTAGGACCAGCAGTACTTGATGTAGTAAAATCCCGGGAAAATATCCATCTTTTGGCGGAAGTTGGCATTGCCGTCCTATTGTTCATTGTAGGGTTAAAACTGGATCTTCGTATCATCAAATCAATAGGCAAAATTGCATTATTGACTGGGTTAGGGCAAGTTATATTTACATCCCTGATCGGCTATTTGATAGGCATTTCATTGGGATTCTCTCCGCTGCACAGTTTTTATATTGCCGTCGCACTCACCTTCTCCAGTACCATTATTATCGTTAAGCTCCTTTCCGATAAAAAGGAAATTGATAGTCTACATGGGCAGATTGCAGTGGGCTTCTTAATTGTCCAGGATATTGTAGTCATCCTGGTCATGATTGTACTTTCCACCATAAGGCAAGACGAAAGTGCTTCAATTTTGAGATCCATAGGCAGCACCTTTTTATCGGGAAGTGTTTTGTTTTTATTGACCTATTTAGCAATGAAGTGGGTCATTCCTGGAATCGGTGCCTTTTTGGGCAAATCCCAGGAATTATTGGTCCTTTTTGCTGTGGCTTGGTCGGTAACGCTGGCCACTATAAGTGAGTTGATGGGATTTAGCGGTGAGGTAGGTGCCTTTCTGGCCGGTGTAAGTTTGGCTTCTTCCCAGTTTAAGAATACCATCAGCAGCAGATTGGTTAGCCTAAGGGATTTTTTATTGCTTTTCTTTTTTGTCAACCTTGGTGCCGACCTTGATTTTGCAACCATAGGCAGTCAGGTTGGGGCAGCTTTCATATTTTCTTTTTTCGTATTGATAGGAAACCCTATCATCGTATTGATCATTATGGGTGCCATGGGGTATCGAAAAAGGACAGCTTTCCTGGCAGGATTAACCGTGGCACAAATCAGTGAGTTTTCTTTGATATTTGCCGGCTTGGGCCTTTCGGTAGGCCATATTACCGAAGAAACGGTTGGATTGATTACTTTGGTCGGATTGATCACCATTGGATTATCCACTTATCTTATCCTTTACTCCCATCCGATTTATGAATTTATTTCCCCTGTATTAAAAATTTTTGAAAGGAAATCGTACGATTCGGAAAGGAATTTAGAGCTGATCGGCCAAAATAAATATGAAGTGATCATCTTTGGCCTAGGTAGGTTTGGTAGTAAAATCGCTGAAATCCTTGACCAACATCCAACCATCAATTATTTGGGAATAGATTTTGACCCGCAAATTATCAAAACCTGGAAAAATAGAGGCAAAAACATCACCTATGGGGATATGGAAGACCCTGAGATTTTGGAACAGATCCCCTTTTCGTCTTCAAAATGTGTGATCAGTACTGTTGCTGAAGTGGAACCTTCAAGGCACCTGATCAAAATGCTTCGCTCCAATCATTATTCGGGGAAAGTTTACCTTTCCGCCTTGAAAGAAGAAGAAATTGATCTGCTCAAAGATTGTGGGGCTGATAAAATACTGATCCCCCATCACATGGGTGCCATTTACTTTTTTCATACCTACCTGAAAAAAATCCTTGAAGATCCGAAAAATGAAAATTATGGCCTATAGCCATAAGAAGCATCACTCCATATCAGTTCTTGTTTCAATTTTCTTATTTCGGTTTTTTCATCTATGATTATGGCTTCTATGCCTGCCATTTCAGCAAAATCAAGCAGCACTTCCTTAGATAGATTTTGACTAAAACAGGTATGGTGGGCACCACCTGCCAAAATCCAGGCCGCACACCCGGTTTTAAAATCCGGAAGCGGCTTCCACATCGTTCGTGCAACGGGAAGCTGAGGTAAATCTTTTAATGGGGCCACGGCTTCCACCTCATGGATCACCATCCGAAACCGACTTCCCATATCCACCATGGAGGCATTGAGCGCAGGTCCACCTTTGGCATTAAAAACCAACCTAACGGGATCTTCTTTCCCTCCAATACCCAGAGGATGAACTTCGCAACTTGGTTTTCCATCGGCAAGGCATTCATCCACTTCCAACATATGTGATCCTAATACCATACCGCCTCCTTCTTCAAAGTCATAGGTATAATCCTCCATAAAAGCATTTCCCCCAGTTAGACCCTTGCCCATCACTTTCATCGCCCTTACCAAAGCCATGGTTTTCCAGTCCCCTTCCCCGGCATACCCGTAACCTTTGTTCATCAAACGCTGGACAGGTATACCCGGCAGCTGCCTCATTCCATGCAGGTCTTCGAATGTATTGGAAAAACCCTTAAATCCCCCGTCTACCAAAAACTTTTCCAATCCCAGTTCAATCCTTGCCGCTTCAATCAGGGAATCTCTTTTTTCACCCCCCATCTTTAATGCCTCAGCAAGGTCATATAACTTTTCGTATTGATCCACCAATGCCAATATTTCCTGATTCTCCACTTTACCAATGTAGGAGACCAGGTCCCCAACGCCATGGGTATTAACCGAAAAACCAAATTTAATTTCAGCTTGCACCTTGTCTCCTTCCGTTACTGCTACATTCCTCATGTTATCTCCAAACCGGACAAACTTAGCCCCCTGCCAATCCTGCCATCCACTGGCGGCCCTTGCCCAGGCAAGAATTTGATAATGGACTTCAGCATCTTCCCAATGCCCCACCACCACTTTGCGCTTAATTTTCATTCTCGCACATATAAATCCAAATTCCCGATCTCCATGCGCACTTTGATTCAGGTTCATGAAATCCATGTCTATGGAATCCCAAGGTATGGAATTGTTAAATTGGGTATGTAAGTGAAGCAAAGGTTTGGAAAGCATTTTCAGACCATTGATCCACATCTTTGCCGGCGAAAAGGTATGCATCCAAGTGATGATACCCATACAATTGGGATGGATGTTTGCCGCAGCACAAACCTGACTGATTTCATCGGCCGTGGTTACGATAGGTTTATATACAATGTCTACCGGGATTATTTCCGAAGCACTCAGGTTCTCAGCAATGATTTGGGCATGCCGGGCAACTTCCAATAAAGTAGCCTCCCCATACAGGTGCTGACTGCCGGTGATTAACCATATCTCATTTTGTATCCATTTTTCCATCCTAGCGGGTTTTAAATGTTATAATTACACCTTATATCTCAATTTTAAAAATAATTAAAAAGGAAATCCGGTAAATTACCTCATTCAACGAAAAGATACATCAGAAAATCAGTTGATGTTGTTTCCGTTTTTTATACTTTGGGTAATCAAATACCCATAAACTCTATTATAGGTGTTAAAAGACCAACATCCTTAGCGCTGATTTTGGAATTTGAGGTAATTTTTGATTTATTGATGAAGATTTAATTCTAACCAATAAAAAGACGATTGTGGTTTCCATTTATTTTGGGTGATGCCTTTTCTTTCGCTTTAGCCATTGCCCTGACAAGAAGTTTAATTCAGACTCAAATGGGAGGTATTGAATTGGAACTTTACTTTAAAAAAGCACCCCTACCGTGAAGGGTTTTCTCCAAATTTAAAAACCTTATGATGAATAAATTCAAGGAATTGAAGCGCATTTGTTTTGAAGCCAATATGGAACTGCCTAAGCTAGACCTGGTGGTTTATACTTTTGGAAACGTCAGTGCAGTGGACCGGAAAAACAGCGTTTTTGCCATCAAACCAAGTGGAGTGCCCTATAAGCAATTAAAAGTAGAAGACATCGTGATTGTAGATTTTGACAACCAGGTTGTTGAAGGAAAAATGAGGCCCTCCTCTGACACCAAAACGCATGCTTTTCTTTATAAAAATTGGGAAAATGTAGGAGGTATTTGCCATACCCATTCTACCTATGCCGTTTCCTGGGCTCAGGCACAGATGGACATACCCATTTTTGGCACTACCCACGCAGACCATAATACGAGGGACATCCCCTGTGCTCCTCCTATGGCAGATGCCTTGATTGCAGAAGATTATGAACACATGACCGGTCAACAAATCCTGGATTGTTTTGCCGAAAAAGACCTTTCCTACGAAGAGGTCGAAATGGTGCTGATCGGAAACCACGGGCCCTTTACCTGGGGAAAAGATGCCCAAAAAGCGGTTTACAACAGCCGTGTCCTGGAAGAAATAGCCAGGATGGCTTACCTTACCTTGCAAATTAATCCAAAGGCACCTAGACTTAAAAACACGCTAATTCAAAAGCATTACGAAAGAAAACACGGGTCAGGGGCTTATTACGGGCAGGAGGGCT
>JBBDSB010000413.1:0-5688 GCA_040905205.1 Cyclobacteriaceae bacterium | reverse complement strand
CAGGAAAAATCCACCAGGGCCGCAATATCAAGCGTTTCCGTGAAATGCTGGGCATTAAGCAGGAGTCCCTGGCCCATGAGCTGGGTGAAGACTGGTCCCAAAAGAAAATCTCCCTACTCGAACAAAAAGAGACCGTGGAAGCAGAAATACTGGCCCAGGTATCCGAAATCCTTAAAATCCCAGTGGAAGCCATCCAGAATTTCGATGAGGAGCAGGCTATTAATATCATTTCAAATACTTTTCATGATTTCAAGGACAATGCTATTGCTTCGGCAATGAATTATCAATGCTCTTTTAATCCTATAGATAAGATTGTTCAATTGTATGATGAAAAAATCGCTTTGTATGAAAGGATGTTGAAGGAAAAGGATGAGATGATGGTACGGTTGGAGAAGCTTTTGGAAAAGAAATAGATTCATTTTCCATTGATCTGTAACCGAAATATCCATCTCAATAAGAACTATATCAAATAGCTATTCATCAACCGGATCCAGTAGTTCCAAGTAATTGTTTTCAGGCTTGTTTACCTCTGCGGATATTTCGTATTCATCCATGAAATCGACAGGATAGGCATTCAAGGGGTCGACGAAAATCACTACTCATTTATTTCTTTTTCCCATGATTTATATTACTTTGGTTTAACAGTCCTAGTCCGATATAATTTTACCTTTACAAAAAAACCAAAAATGGCAGCGGCAGAACAGATAAAGACTTTGATCAAATCTTTTGGGGAGGGGGATGAATCCCGCTTTTATGCTACAGCTATGCAAATTGCAGCATCTGAAGCTAGAAAAGGACACGTGGGTTTAGCCGAGGAGTTGAAGAAACTGATAGATAAAGGTAAGTCTTCCAAAGCAATTGTCAAAAGGTTACCCGTCAATGCTGCACAAAAGGAATTACATGATCTTTTGGAATTGGTTAGCCCTGATACAAGATTAAGAGATATGGTTTTGGCCAAGGAAATACAGGAGTCTTTGTCTAAAGTTATCCACGAGCAAAAACATCTGAACAAGCTTCTAAGTCATAACTTGCAACCTAGAAGAAAACTGCTTTTGGTTGGCCCTCCTGGATCAGGAAAGACCATGACGGCCCATGCATTGTCAGGTGAATTAGGTCTGCCGCTATTTGTTATTCGCTTAGATGGTTTGATTAGCCGGTATCTTGGAGAGTCCATTGCCAAACTCCGCTTGATTTTTGATGCCATGGTGGATTTCAGAGCGGTGTATCTCTTTGATGAATTTGACAGTATTGGCAGCACCAGAACCCAAGCGCAGGATGTGGGGGAAATTAAGCGTGTGCTGAATAGCTTTCTTTTGCAAATAGAAAAAGATAAATCCAATAGCCTGATCATAGCAGCTACCAACTTACCGGAAAGTTTGGATACTGCCCTATTCAGAAGGTTTGATGATATTATCCAATATGGCAATCCTACTGGAGAACAAATACATCTGATTTATTCCTCAAGGTTGGATGAAATCGGCCTTAAAAAAAATCTTAACCTTGAGCAATTATCCGAAAAATCATTAGGATTGAGTTATGCTGAGGTTCATAAAATATGTGAGGATATTTTGAAAGATTTTCTGCTTTATGGGTTGAATAATATAAGCGAAGAAAAAGTGATTCAATATATTATGGCAAGAAAGAGAACCTACTAATCATAAAGCATGAATGGATTTTTTAAGCATATTTTTTTAGAGAATAAAGGTAAACCAATCAGTTTTACCCCTCTAGGTTCGGGCAGGTTAGATACAAATATAAATATAGATCAAACCAAACATGGCAGAAAGCTGAAAAATGAATTTAATGAAGCTTTTCAAGATTTTTGGCAGGGAGATCAAGGGGACTTTGTTTATGTAGAATTTGAAACCTTCCCCGGTTTTGAACTTGACCTTAAAAAGTTTGAAGCAAAAGCTGGCGATATTAGAATTGCCAACTTAAAAGAAATTTTGGCCGATGATCGAAAAGAAAAAACCATAAGCTCAATTTATCTTTCTAAAAAAGGAGTAAAAGATTTTCTACACAAAATAGATACTTATTCTCAACCTGAAAAAAACACCGATAAAGGAAATCCTAAAAACGCCAGCCTTTTATCCAATTTACAGGCTATTCACCAAGCTACTTTAAAGTCATTTTGGCAAGAGCCTGAAGTTCCTTTTCCCCAAGTGGATGAAGAGGTTTGGTGGGAAGTTTGGTTGGATATTACCATTGACCCAACAAATAAAGTACTAGCTGAAATCAGTACCCGCCTTAAGGAATCAGGTGCTCAAGTCTCCAATAGACATTTAATCTTTCCAGAACATTTGGTGATTTTGGTCAAAGGAAGCTCAAAACAAATAACTAAGCCTCTACTCTATTCTCAGTATTTGGATGAATTAAGAAAGCCTGCAGAGCTTTCTGACACTTTTACCACAATGGAAATCCTAGAACAGAAGGCTTGGATTTCCGACTTAGTAAGTCGATTACAAATTCAAGAAGACTCCAATTTGGCAGTTTGCTTACTGGATTCCGGAATCAATGAAAATCATCCACTCTTGTCGCATTTGACATCGATTATTCATTCTGACACAGTTGAGCCCTCTTGGGGAACAAATGATAGTTGGGGTTATGCAGGGCATGGTACTCCCATGTCGGGTATTATTTTTTTTGGGGATTTATCGGAAGCCTTATCCAGCAAGGAAAATTTTAGTATTTTTCATCACCTGGAAAGTATCAAAATGATACATGAAGCACATCCGACAGATCCGGACTTTTATGGGCAAATAACGGAAGAAGCCATCGGAAGGGCTGAAGTTAACTCTGCTAATCAAAGAGTTTTTTGTATGGCCATTTCGGCCGATGGAGACTCTCACCATGGAAGATCAAGTTCATGGTCAGCGGCTATCGACAAATCTGCATTTGGAGAAGAAAATTGGAAAAGACTGATTCTGGTTTCTGGAGGGAATATCCCAAACTACCGATGGCTTGATTATCCGATTTCAAACCATGAATACAGCATTCATAATCCAGCACAAGCCTTTAATGTGGTCACCATAGGCGCATATACATTAAAAGACCATATTGATTTAACCAAATATCCAGAAGCCACGCTTATGGCCAAAAGAGGCCAAATGGCTCCTTCAAACAGCACAAGTATTTCTTGGGAAAAAGAATGGGCCATCAAACCTGATGTGGTTTTTGAAGGGGGTAATGCAGCAGAAATGAATAACGGATTATGTGACCCTGACTCCTTGATGCCTTTGAGTATATCCAAAGGAGGATTGGCTAAATCCCTTTTTACAACATTTGGAGAAACGTCAGCTGCCACTGCATTTGCAACTAAGTTTACGGCAACAGTTATGGATGCCTATCCTGACCTTTGGCCAGAAACGATTAGGGCTTTACTGGTCCACTCTGCACAATGGACTGAAAAAATGGTTGGAAACAAAAAAATCGAGAAACTGTCTAAGGAAGAAAAAACGCAATTGCTTCATAGTGTTGGATATGGTGTCCCTTTTTTACCCACGGCCCTTTATACCTTACAAAATTCTGTTTCCTTGGTTATACAAGAAACCATTAAACCATACACTTTCAAAAAAAGCAGGGTTCAGGCCAATGAATGCCATTTATTTAATTTGCCTTGGCCCCAAGAGCAACTCCTAGAGATGGGGAATACTGAAGTAAAGTTAAATGTCACACTCTCTTATTTTGTAGAACCCAATCCGGGAAATAAACGCTACGCCAAATCCAGCAACTATGCCTCACATGGTCTTCGTTTCAAATTGAAAGATAGCAATGAATCGTCTGAGGCCTTTTTAGCGAGGATCAATAAAGAAGCAAGAGAATCGCTGGAAGAAGTGTATCAAAAGGAAGGAAAAGAAAACTGGATCATCGGACAGCTGATAAGGAACAAAGGATCCATCCATCGGGATATCTGGATTGGCAATGCAGCGGATTTGGCAACCAAAAATGAATTGGCCATCTTACCAACCGGCGGCTGGTGGAAAACAAGACCAATCCATAAACGGTATAATCAATTCGCCCGATACAGCCTGATCATCAACATAGAAACAGACTCAGAAGATATACTTACCCCGATTTTGAATGAATTGAAGGTGGGAGTTGAGGTGATTTCAAAATAAAATTAGAAACAAATATTGTCAATATAATTTAAATAGTAAAATATTAGTAAATTACATTCATTAATTTTATTCCCGGCAATTTATTTTGTTATTGACTTTCACAATTAGAATAATGCTAATAATATTGGTTGGAAACGTTGGTACAGGAAAAACTCATTATCGAAAAATAAATTATAATAATGGGGAAAATATTATATGCCCAGATGAGTGGCAAAATTTAAGTAAAAGAGAAAAAGAAGATTAATTTATTTCAGAGTTACATCATTTTCTTTCAACAGAAAAAACAACAATAGTTGATGCCAATAACATAAATCAGAATGCAAGAAAAAAATATATTACTTTTGCAAAACATTATCGTTGTGAATTACATGCAATTGACTTTGGACCAGGAAGTAATCAAACATTGCAAAGACGATTATCTCAAGTTGTTATTGAAGATCATCCGACATGGGTTGCTTCACATCAAGGTTATAAAGGCAAGTATCAAAAGCCTACCCTTGAAGAAGGTTTTGATTTCATTACCGAAATAATTAATTACAAAATTGATTTATAATTATATTGATCTATTGGATCTTCATAATTAATATTTAATAGCTTGGAACACCAGGTCATACCTACCTCAAATTTAAAAAGGTTTATTGAATTAGGCGTTTCGTAAATGAATAAAATATAGCTATATTGCCTTTAAACATAGATTTTATGGAAAAAAGGTATAAGAGTCTCTCTATATTTATATTTCAGAGCATGTATCCTGACGATAGAGCATGTTATAAATATTTGGCAGAGATCAAGTGGAAAGACGGATATAAATGTAAGAAATGCGGTTACACCCAATATTGTAAAGGAATAAAAGAGTTTGACAGACAGTGTAACAAATGTGGTCGTCTTGAGTCTCCTACGGCAGGAACACTCTTTCACCACTGTAAATTCCCCCTACTTAAGGCGTTTTATATCGTCTATTATGTCTCCACCAGCAAGAATGGAGTCAGTAGTTGCGAACTGAGCCGTAAGCTTGAGCTAAGACAAAAGACATGTTGGTTTTTCAAACAGAAGGTGATGAAAGCGATGGAAAGCAGCCAAAACTTCCCTATGATGGGCAAAGTAGAAGTTGACGAATCCTATGTAGGAGGTCAGGATGACAAGGCTTTAGGCAGAAACGAGGGGAAAAAGAAAATCATGGTGGTGGGAATAGAGAGGGGCGCAAAAGGGGTTTCCCGTTGGTATGGAAAAGTGATAGAAACCGCCTCCAAAGTCAACCTTGGTGGTTTCATGAAGGATTACATTAGCGCGGACGCCGAGGTCAAGACTGACTTTTGGAGTGGGTATAAGGGTATGGAGGTCCATTTCCCGAAGCTGGCCCGTGAAAAATCAGGAAAGAAGGGAGAGAACTTCAAGCATATGCACCGGGTGATCATGATGTTCAAAGTCTGGCTTAGGGGTACCCACCATTCGGTAATGAATCTTCAACCTTATATCAATGAGTACACCTATCGGTTCAACCGTCACAAAATGAAAGAAGGAATCTTTGAGAATTTAATGCAAAGGATAGTGGCAAGGCCACCTTATCCAT